>SEGN01000305.1 GCA_004211245.1 Variovorax sp. | reverse complement strand
CTGGTGCAGGGCCGACACATAGGCCGGGGCTTCGTCGCCCGTGGTCAGCACCGCGACCTGCGAGGCGCCGAACGCGATCGCGCCGAGCCACAGGTCGATGCCGATGCTGGCCACGTGCATCAGCGCGACCGGCATCACGTTCGCCGGCACGCCCTGCGCGCGGCCGAGCTGCGCGGCGCGACCGAGCTCGCCGATCAACGCGGCGCCCTCCTCCTCGCTGTGCAGCAGCAGCGTGGCATCGCGCCCGCCGGCCTTCGCGTAGGTCGACAGCAGCGTGCGCCACTTGCGGCCCTGGTCGGGCGCGCGCGGGTAGGTGTAGCCGAGCGCACCTGTCGGGCAGACGGTCGTGCACGCACCGCATCCGACGCAGAGGTTGGGGTTCACCACGACGCGCTGGCGCGCCTTGTCGCTGCTGATCGCATGGGCCGAGCAGACTTCGACGCAGGCGTTGCATCCGACCACTTCGTTGCGGCTGTGCGCGCAGAGTTTCTGGCGGTAGTCGAAGAACTTCGGCTTCTCGAACTCGCCGACCAGTTCGCGCAGGCGCAGCAGCGTCTTCAGTCCTTCGGCATTCGCGAGGCCGCCCGCCAGATGGAAGTAGCCCTGCGGCGGCGCGTGCCAGTCGATCAGCGGCGAGGCGCCGAGATCGAGCACCAGGTCGAAGGCCGCGTCCAGCGTCTCGGGCGGGCGCGCGAAGTTGATCGCGCCGGCGACACCACAGGCGCGCTCGCAGTCGCGGTGCGACGTGCACTTGTCGTTGTCGATCTGGTAGTCGAGCCCGATCGCCTGCTCTGGGCAGGCCACCAGGCAGGCGTTGCAACGCGTGCAGAGGTCGAGGTCGATCGCGTTGTCGCGGGTCCACCCGAACGTGAAGGCACCGAGCCAGCCGGTGAGCGCGGCGGCGCGGCCGGCGATGACCGGGTAGCGCCGCTCCTGCGCGCCCCCGGCAACACCGGGGCCTCGCGAGAACACGGTGATGTCGAGCGTGTCGCCGACCAGCGCCGCGGCGCGCTCGGCTTCGTCGAGCGGCCCGACGATCAGCAGCCGCCCCTGGCTCGCATAGGTGACCGTGCTCACCGGCTCGGGCTCGGGCAGGTGTGCGGCTGCGAGCAGGGCTGCGATCTTCGGCATCGCCTGCATCGCATCGCGGCTCCAGCCGCCAGTTTCGCGGATGTTGACGAAGCGGATCACCGAACCGGCTTCGGCCGCGCCCGGCGTCTGGCTCGCCAGTTCGGTGAAAAGCCGCTTCTCCTGCGTGCAGGCCACGACGATGTCGTCGCCGCTGCCGAGCGCGCGCTGGAATGCCGGCGCCTCGCGCCGACACAGGCTGGAATGGAGCGTGAGCGGCCGGGCTTCAGCCAGTGCCGTGCCGAGCGTCTTCGGCTCGAGCGGCATCGTCTGGTTGCAGTCGCAGATCAGCGTTTGGGTGGGCATCGTTTTCCTGGCTGGCGGGTGGCGCGGCGTCGGCTGCGGCCACTGGCGGGCTGAGAGGGGAATTGTCGGCTGGCGGCGCTTCGGCAACTTCGTCTTCTTCGTCGAACAGCTTCATGAACTTCGCGCTGGCCATCTGACGCAGCATGCTGTCGGGCAATGGCGCCGGATTCGAATAGTCGTCGATGTAGATGTCGAGCCGGTCCATCACGTTGAAATGCGGATCGGCGAAGAGCTTCCTGAACGCAGCGTTCTTGACTTCGGGCGCCACCGCCCTGGCGAGAAAGGGCTTGAAGTCGGAGTCGATGGTCAGGGTCTCTGTATCGGCCAGTGTGAGCGGCGACTGCTCTCCTTCCCCCTCGGGTGGACGGTCCGGTCGAGGGGTTTCCAGAGGCGACGCTGTCGCTTCGGGTGTCGGCAACGGCGCCTTCTCCCGTTGCTCTTTCACCTCCAGCTTGCGGCGCGACCACCGGCCGAGAAAGCCGCCTTCAGACATCGCCGGCCCCCCTGCCCTGCTTCTTTTCGGTCGTCACCGCGGCCGCGTTGCCGAAGCGGTCGACCAGCGGACGGAAGCTTTCAGGGCGTCGGCGGCGCTTCGGCTCGACCACGTAGTGCGCGTCGACGAAGCGGCTGAGCCAGCCGATCACCTCGGCCGGTGCGGGCACCTGGTCGACGTATTCCTGCGCATCGAGCCAGCGCCCGGCATCGTGGTAGCTCAGGCTCACCGCCACCGGCCGCGCGATCGGCCACTCGGCCAGCGTCGGCTGCTCGTCCATGCGCCACAGCACGAACCAGCAGGGTGCGTCCGTGGTCGCATTGAGATAGTAGCCCTCGAGGTCGTCGCGGAACAGCTGCACCTGGAAACCCGGATGCAACCAGCGCTGCGCATCGTCGTCCTGCGACAGCAGGCGCACGTCGCGGCCGAAGCCGGGCTCGTCGCGCAGCACGCTGTCGAGCACCCAGCGCCAGGGCTGCCAGCGCGCCGCCGGGCCGTGGATGCGCTCGCGCCGCAGCACCACGGCCACGTCGAGCGTGGGGCGTGCGGCTTCGGCGTCGGGCGCGGCTGCGGCGGAGGGCATCCCCGCACCATAGCAAAACCTATGCAGTCGCGTTCACAACCCGGGCAACCAGCGCCATCACGGCGTTGTTCTGGGCTTGCAGGTCCTCGATGCGCGGTGAGGTCGCGGCGGTGGTCACCACCAGCCGCAGCTCGGGCACGACCAGCGCGTACTGCGCGCCGTAGCCCCAGCCCCACGCGACGCGTCTGCCGTGCAGCTGGCCGGTGAACCAGAGGTAGCCGTAGCCCACGTCGCTGACCGGCGCGACGCGCCAGCCTGCAGGTCCGGCGGGGCGCATGCACTCGGCGACCCACGCCGACGGCACGACCTGCGAACCGCGCCAGCGGCCACCATCGGCCATCGTCCAGGCGAGCCGGGCGACATCGCGCGGGCGCAGGCGAAGTCCGGCATGGGCGGTGGGCCGTCCGGCCCGGTCGCGCGACCACGCGTAACGTTCGATGCCGAGCGGGCCGAACAGGTCGCGTGCGGCCACCTCGGCCAGATCGCGCCCGTGCGCACGCGCCAGGATCGGCGACAGCAGGCCCACTGCGGCATTGTTGTAGCGCCAGGCACCGGCTGCGGCGGGGTCGGTCGGCAGTGCCATCACCAGCGGCAACGGGTCGGGTGCGCTGGCGAGTGCAACGCTCTGTCGATCCCAGTCGGAGGCCAGCCCGGTGCGGCCGGTGAGGATCTGCCGCAGGCTCACGGCCGCGACAGCGGAGCCCGGAACCTGCGCCGCCGCCTCGGGCAGGAGCTGGCCGACCGTCGCGTCGAGGCCGGCCAAACGGTCTTGTTGCAGCGCCTGCCCCACCAGCATGGCGCACACGCTCTTGGTCACCGAGTTGACCGGCAACAGGTCATCGGTCGATGCACCGTTGTAGTAGCGCTCGCCGACCAGCGTGCCGTTGCGCACCACCACCATGGCACGCAGCGCCGGCAGTTGCGCACCATCGCGCAACACGCCGGCCAGCGCGGCGGCGTCGATGCCCTGGCGCTCGGGCGCGGCGATGTCCCATTCGGCAGCAACGACACCCGCAACGGTGCCGGCCACCGGCAGCACACGCGTGCCGGCACAACCGCTGCCCAGAAGGAGGGCCGTACCGGCCAGCATCAGGTCGCGCCTTGAACTCATGGGTGGCTCCGCCGGGATTCAGGAAACGGCATTGAAGCACGGTGTTGCGCATCGGCGCGTCCTCGTCGGGCATTGCGCATGCCGGCACAGTTCAGGGTGCGCTCCTACAGGCGTGCCGGTACCGAGACCCTAGTCTGGCTCGACACCAAGGAACCCTGCCATGACCGAACCCAAAGCACCCGAGGCGGAGGCGACCCCGCAAGAAGCTGAGGCCCTGCTCGAACAGGCGCGCAACGAAGCGCAGGCCCGCGTGGCCGATGTGCATGCCGAAGAAGGCACGGTGAACTCGGAACAAGCGCAGAACTCCCCCCATCCGGACGACCACGACTGAGCTCGCGCCGTGCGTCAGGCGGCACGCCTGCCGCCTTCGCGCGCCGACGTCATGAACGCACTTTCGGTCGTGATCACGCCGATGACCTTGGCGAGCTGGCGGCTCACGCTCACATAGGCATGGCCGATACGGCTGTCGAAGTAGAGGGAGTCGCCACGGTTCAGGTGCACCACCTCGCCATCGTCGAAGTGCACGTCGATCTCGCCGGTGAGCACGTAGACGAATTCTTCGCCCGGATGCCGCGCGAAATCTTCCGGCCCTTCGATGGTGCGGGCATGCACCGTGCCCAGCACCGGGCTCATCTGCTTGCCCACGGCCGTAGTGCCGAGAAACTCGTATGAAAACGCCAGCCCGCGGTAGGTGACACCCTCCCCGGCACGCGTGACCACCGGCCCGGCAAACGGCCGCGCCTTGACGCCCGCACCCGAGAACATCGAACCCATGTCCATCTGCAGCGCATGGCCGAGCGCGGCGAAGTTCTCGTAGCCGAGCGCGAGCTGGCCGCGTTCGGCGCGCGAGATGGTCGTGATCGACACACCGGAAAGCTCCGCGAGCTGTTGCAGCGTCCAGCCGAACTGCTTGCGCGCCGTGCGCAGGCGCTTGCCGAAGGTCTCGCGATCCAGCGTGTTGGGCGACTCCGCAGCGGGACGTGTGGCGGGATGGGATTTCAAGCGGGCCTCGGCGGTATGTCCACGGATTCTGCCAGCAGGCCCGGCCTGGGGGCGTGTTGCGCATCGCTGGAGCTGGCCTGCATTTTGCGTATCAGCAAATTGCATAAACGAAAACAGGATATGTTGGTGCGCTCGAATCTCTTCATGACTCCGCCAAAACTATTTGCGTATCCGCAAATTCGACCCTAGACTCGCGTTCGCACCCGACGCCCTATCCGACATGAAGAAACCCGCTGGCCCGCGCCACTCCATCGCATGAACGCCGCATCCGTGCAGGCCGATTTCCTCATCGTCGGTGGCGGCATTGCCGGCGCCTCGGTCGGCCACTGGCTTGCGCCGCACGGTCGCGTGGTGCTGCTCGAGCGCGAAAGCCAGCCCGGCTACCACTCCACAGGCCGCTCGGCCGCGCTGTTCATGGAAAGCTATGGCACGCCGCAAGTGCGCGCACTGACCATGGCGAGTCGCGCCTTCCTTCTGAATCCGCCCGAGGGTTTCACCGAACACCCGCTGCTGATGCCGCGCGGCGCGATGTTCGTGGCAGCGCCAGGGCAGGAGGCCGAACTCGAGGCCCACTGGCAGGTGCTGTGCAGCGTGACCGCGAACGCGCGACGGCTCACACCCGCCGAGGCCTGCGCCCTGCTGCCGGTGCTGCGGCCCGAACGGGTGGTCGGCGCGGTGTACGAAGCCGACGCGTTCGACATGGACGTGCACGAGATCCATCAGGGCTACCTGCGTGGCATGCGGCGCGGTGGCGGCACGCTGGTGTGCAACGCCGGCGTCACGGCAATGCAGCGCACCGACGCCGGCTGGCAGATCGAGGCCGGTGGACGCCGCTACGAGGCGCCGGTGGTGGTCAATGCCGCGGGGGCCTGGGTCGACGCGGTCGCCGCGCTGGCCGGCGTGGCGCCGATCGGGATCGAGCCGCGCCGCCGCTCGGCCTTCATCTTCGCGCCGCCGGACGGCGTCGACACCCGGACCTGGCCCATGGCCATCGGCGCCGGCGAGGACTGGTACATCAAGCCCGATGCCGGCATGCTGCTCGGATCGCCGGCCAATGCCGACCCGGTGGCGCCGCAGGACATCCAGCCCGAAGAAATGGACATCGCCATCGCCATCCATCGTCTCGAGGAAGTGACCTCGCTCACGATTCGCCGGCCGACGCGCACATGGGCCGGGCTGCGTTCGTTCGTGGCCGACGGCGACCTCGTGGCGGGGTTCGACAGCAAGGCGCCCGGCTTCTTCTGGGTCGCCGCACAAGGCGGCTACGGCATCCAGACCTCGGCCGCGATGGGCGAGACCTGCGCCGCCCTGGTGCGCGGCCTGCCGGTGCCCGGACACGTGGCCGGTTTCGGGCTCACGGCCGCCATGCTGTCGCCTGCACGGCTGCGCGCAGTGGCGCTCGAACCTTCTCCCTGATCTTCTTTCTCACGGACTCGACCATGCGCGTTTTCAGCGGATCCCTCGCCACCGAAACCAACACCTTCGGGCCGATGCCCACAGGCCTTGCTTCATTCAAGGACCGCGGTCACTTCCCGGCCGGGCAGCACCCCGACCAGATCACGTTGTTCTCAGGGCCCCTGTGGGCCGCCCGCCTGCGTGGCAGGCCGCAGGGCTGGGAGCTGTTCGAAGGCATGGTCGCCGGCGCCCAGCCGAGCGGCATCACCACGCGGATGGCCTACGAGACCCTGCGCGACGAACTGCTGGGCGACCTGCAGGCCGCGCTGCCGGTCGACATGGTGCTGCTCGGACTGCACGGCGCCATGGTGGCCGACGGCTACGACGACTGCGAGGGCGACCTGCTGCAGCGCGTGCGCGCGATGGTCGGCCCCGACGTGGTGGTCGGTGCAGAACTCGATCCGCACAACCACCTCACGCCCGAGATGACCGGCAGCGCAGACCTGCTGATCGCGTTCAAGGAGTACCCGCACACCGACGTGCTGGAGCGCGGGCTGGAGCTGGTCGACCTGTGCGCGGCGATGGTCGAAAAGAAGATCAGGCCGACCGTCGCGGTGGTCGACTGCGACATGGTCGTGACCGTCCACACCTCGCGCGAGCCGGCGCGCGGCTTCGTCGACAAGCTCCAGTCGCTGGAGGGCCGCGACGGCGTGCTGTCGATCTCCGTCTCGCACGGCTTTCCGTGGGGCGATGTGGCCGAGATGGGCACCAAGGTGCTGGTCTACACCGATGCCGACCAGCCCAAGGCCGATGCACTCGCGCGGCAGCTGGCCGACGAGCTCATCGCCATGCGCGATGCCCTGACCGTGCGCTACCCGGACATCGACGCCGCGCTCGACGAGGCGCTGGCCTTCGACGGCGGGCCGGTGGTGCTGGCCGACGGGGCCGACAACCCCGGCGGAGGTGCCGCGAGCGACTCCACTTTCATCCTGCGCCGGATGGTCGAGCGCGGCATCCGCAACGCGGCCGTCGGCCCGCTGTGGGACCCGATCGCCGTGCGCATCGCGTTCGAGGCCGGTGTGGGCGCGCGACTCGCGATGCGCCTCGGCGGCAAGATCAGCCCGCTCTCGGGCGACCCGATCGACCTGGTGTGCACGGTGAAGGCCGTGCACACCGACATGGTCATGACCGGCCTCGCCAACGCGCCCACGCCGCTCGGCGACTGCGCGCTGCTCGAAGCCGACGGCATCGAGATCGTGCTCATCACGCTGCGCAACCAGGCCATGGGCACCGACATGTTCACGCAGCTCGGTTGCGACCTCGCTGCGAAGAAGATCATCGTGGTCAAGTCGTCGCAGCACTTCTACGCTTCGTTCTCGAAAGTGGCGAAGCACGTGATCTATGCCGGAGCCCCGGGTGCGGTGACGCTCGACCTCTCCACACTCCCCTACCGCAAGGCGCGTCTGCCGAAATGGCCGATCGACGCGGCGACCGCAGCCTGACCCGTTGTTCCTTCTTTCCTTACGCCACCCACCGGAGATCCGCACATGAAAAGACGCATGCTCGCCACCCTGGCCGCACTCGGCACCCTGGCGCTGGCCAGCGCCAGCTTCCCCGTGCTGGCACAGACCAAGACGCTGAAGATCGTGGCCCACGCCGACCTGAAGATCCTCGACCCGACCTTCAC
>SEGN01000304.1 GCA_004211245.1 Variovorax sp. | reverse complement strand
AGCGTGCGGCCGCCGCCGCCCTCGCCCTGTCCACTGCGGAGGGCACGCGCTGATGGAAGCCGTGCTCGCCATCGCCATCGGCATCCTGACCGCATCGGGCGTGTACCTCCTGCTGCGGCCGCGCACCTTCCAGGTGATCATGGGACTCACGCTGGTGTCGTACGCCGTCAACCTGTTCATCTTCAGCATGGGCCGGCTCAAGGTCGACAGCGAGCCGGTTCTCACGCCGGGCTTCGTGGCCAATCTGGCGAACACCGCCGACCCGATGCCGCAGGCGCTGGTGCTCACCGCCATCGTCATCGGTTTCGCAATGACCGCCCTCTTCCTCGTGGTGATGCTGGCCTCGCGCGGCCTGGCCGGCAACGACCACGTGGACGGCGAGGAGGTCGACACGTGAACGCGACCCAGTTGCTCGACCGGCTGCTCGAAGCCACGATGCCGCACCTGGTGGCGGTGCCGATCCTGGTGCCGATGCTCACCGCCGCGCTGATGCTGCTGCTCGGCGAGCAGCGCCGGCGTGCCAAGGCCACGCTGAGCGTGATCTCCGGCCTGATCGGCCTGATCGCGGCGCTGGCCCTGCTGCGCTGGGTCAACGCGGCAGACACCGGCACGGGGCCCGGTTCCATCGGTGTGTACCTGCCGGGCAACTGGCGTGCGCCGTTCGGCATCGTGCTGGTGGCGGACCGCCTGTCCACGCTGATGGTCGCGCTGACCGGCGTGATCGCCTTCGCCGCGTCGATCTATTCCACCTCCCGCTGGGACCGGGCCGGCGTGCACTTCCACCCGTTGCTGCAGTTGCAGCTGATGGGCCTGAACGGCGCCTTCCTGACCGGCGACCTGTTCAACCTGTTCGTGTTCTTCGAGGTGATGCTGGCTGCGTCTTACGGCCTGTTGCTGCACGGCTCGGGGCGGCTGCGCGTGGCGGCGGGACTGCACTACATCGCCATCAATCTGGCGGCCTCTTCGCTGTTCCTGGTCGGGGCCGCGCTGCTCTACGGCGCGACCGGCACGCTGAACATGGCCGACCTCGGCCTGCGCATCGCGCAGATCGCACCGGCCGACCGCGGGCTGGTGCACGCCGGCGCCGCGATCCTCGCCGTGGCCTTCTTCGCCAAGGCCGGCGCATGGCCGCTGAACTTCTGGCTGGTGCCGGCCTACAGCGCGGCCGTGTCGCCGGTGAGTGCGGTGTTCGCCCTGCTCACCAAGCTCGGCATCTACACCGTGCTGCGCTTGTGGACGCTGCTGTTCGCCCCAGACACCGGCGCCTCGGCCTCGTTCGGCCAGGGCGTGCTGATGGCGCTGGGCATGGCGACGTTGTTCGTCGGCGCGCTCGGCATCGTCGGCACGCAGCGCCTGTCGAACCTGGCAGGCTACAGCGTGCTGGTGTCGGCCGGCACGCTGCTGGCGGCAGTCGGGCTCGGACAGCCGGACGTGTGGGCCGGCGCGCTCTACTACCTGGTGAGTTCCACGCTGGCGGTGAGCGCATTCTTCCTGCTGATCGACATGATCGAGCGCTGGCGCAATGCCGGTGCCAGCATCGCGCCGCACGAGAGCGCGGGCGACGCCCCCTTCCTGGCCGAAGACCTGAAATCGGTCGACAACGTGAACCTGGACGACGACCAGCAGGCGCTGTACGGTCGCGCGATTCCGGCCGGTATCGCGTTCCTGGGCCTGAGCTTCATCGCCTGCACGCTGCTGCTGACAGGCCTCCCGCCGCTTTCCGGCTTCGTCGGCAAGTTCGCGATGCTGTCGGGCCTGCTCGACGCGCGCAGCGTGAGCCCGGCGGGCTGGACTTTCTTCGGGCTGCTGCTGCTGTCGGGCTTTCTCGCGCTGCTTGCGCTGAGCCGCGCCGGCATCCGCCACTTCTGGACGCTGCCGCTGACCGCCATGCCGGCCCTGCGCGCGCTCGAGGTGCTGCCGGTCGCCGCCTTGCTGGCCGCCAGCGTCGCGCTGACCATCGAAGCCGGGCCGGTGCTGCAGCACGCCACCGCCACGGCCGACGGCCTGCGCACGCCCGTTGCCTACCGTGCGGCGGTGATGGGCGCCCGGCAGGTCGCCAACCCCGTGTCGCCGTCCAGGACCGTGCCATGAAGCGCTGGATGCCCTCGCCGCCCCTGTCGATCGCGCTCTTCGTGGTGTGGCTGCTGCTCAACCAGTCGTTGCACCCGGCCACCCTGCTGATGGCCGCCGTGCTGGCGGTGGCGGTGCCGCTGATCACGCAGGGGCTGCGGCCGGCGCGGGTGCGCATGCGCCGGCCCGGCGTGGCGATCCGGCTGCTGGGCATCGTTGTGTTCGACCTGTTCCGGTCGGCGGTGGAGGTGGCGCGGCTGCTGCTCACCCGGCGCACCGACGACATCCACGCACATTTCGTCCAGGTGCCGCTCGAACTGCGCGACCCCAACGGGCTCGCGGTGCTGGCGATGATCCTCTGCCTCACGCCCGGCACCGCCTGGGCCGAGCTCTCGCGCGACGGCTCGATGCTGCGCATTCACATGTTCCACCTCGACGACGACCAGATGTTCATCGCCCTCGTCAAGAACCGATACGAACGCCCGCTGATGGAGATCTTCGAATGACACCGGTGCTGCTCTGGGCCCTGAAGTTCGCGTTGTTCCTGCTCGCGCTGGCCATGCTGTGCGCGCTTGGGCGCCTGCTTGCCGGGCCCACCGCGCAGGACCGCGTGATGGCACTCGACTGCCTCTACATCAACGGCATGCTGATGATGCTGACGCTCGGCATCGTCTACGCGAGCAATGTGTACTTCGAGGCGGCCATGCTCATCGCGCTGTTCGGCTTTGTCAGCTCCACGTCGATCGCCAAGTTTCTGCTGCGCGGGGAGGTCATCGAATGAGCGCCGCGCCGGGCCGCCTCAAGCAAGCTCGCACCCCCTCGGGGGGCAGCGAGGACACGGCAGTGCCGAGCGTGGGGGCCCTATGAGCGCCGCACTGCCGCTCTGGGCAGAGATCCTGACCGCCGTGTTCGTGGTGCTCGGCGCCGCCTTCGCCGCCGTCGGCTCGTTCGGCCTGATCCGCCTGCCCACCTTCTTCCGCCGCATCCATGCGCCGACGCTGGGCGCCACCTTCGGCGTCTGGTGCCTGACGATCGCCACGATCGTCTTCTTCTCGGTGCAGGGTTTCAGCCTGTTCCTGCACGCGGTGCTGATCGCACTGTTCGTCGCGCTTACCGCACCGGTGACCACCATCTTCCTGATGCGCGCCGCGTTGTTCCGCGAACACCAGAAGGCTGCCCCGCCCACCGACAGTCGCTGAGGCGGACGCCGACCGTCAGGCGACTTCGCGCATCGCCTTGGCGTTCGCCACTTCGGTCTCGCGCGGCAGGGCCACCGAGTTCTTGACCGCGAGGATCTCCGCCATCACGCTCACCGCGATTTCCGGCGGCGTCTTGCTGCCGATGTAGATGCCGATCGGACCGCGCAGGCGGACCAGCGACGCGGCGGTCTGGTCGAAGTGCTCGATCATGCGTTCGCGCCGCGCTTCGGCATTGCGGCGCGAACCGATCGCGCCGACATAGAACGCCTCGGTCTGCAACGCCTCGAGCAGCGCCAGATCGTCGAGCTTCGGGTCGTGCGTGAGCGCGACGACGCAGCTGCGGCGATCGGGCCGGAACGCCACCACCGCGTCGTCCGGCATGACGGTCGTGAGCGCCACGCCCGGCACAGCCCAGGCGCTGCGGTACTCGGCGCGCGGATCGCACAAAGTCACGGCGAATCCGCTGAAGCGCGCCATCGTCGCCAGGTATTCGGCCAGCTGGCCGGCGCCGATCAGCAGCATGCGGTATTCGGGACCGAAGGTGTTGACGAGCTGCTGCGCGTTCACCGACAGCTCGGCCGGCGACGCGGCTTCGGCCAGCGTCACGGTGCCATCGGCAAGCGCGACCGTGCGCTGCATCAGCCGGCCCTGCTCCAGTTCGGC
>SEGN01000038.1 GCA_004211245.1 Variovorax sp. | reverse complement strand
CCTGCTGGCCGTGAATGCCGATGCGGTCGCGGCCTATCTCAATGCGCAGATCGACGCCGGCGCACAGGCGGTGATGGTGTTCGACAGCTGGGGCGGGGTGCTGGCCGATGGGGCGTTCCAGGCGTTCAGCCTGGCCTACACGGCACGGGTGCTCGCGCGATTGAAGCGCAACGGCGCCGACGGCGAGCCGGTGCCGCGCATCGTGTTCACCAAGGGCGGCGGGCTGTGGCTCGACGCGATGCGCGCACTCGACTGCGAGGTGCTCGGCGTGGACTGGACGGTCGACCTCGGGCGCGCGCGCGCGCTGGTCGGGGAAGGCGGCGCGGGCGCGAAGGCGCTGCAGGGCAACATCGACCCGAACGTGCTGTTCGCGCCGCCCGCGCAGATCGAAGCCGAGGTCGCCAAGGTGCTGCGCAGTTTCGGCGCGCCGCACACCGATCGCGGCACGCGCGGGCCGACCCACATCTTCAACCTGGGCCACGGCATCAGCCAGTTCACCCCGCCCGACCACGTGGCGGCGCTGGTGGCAGCGGTCGGGCGCCAGTCGCGCGCCCTGCGCGCATGAACCTGGCACTTTGACCTGTCAGCGGTTGTAAGCGCCAAAATCGGCAATTTTTCACTTTGTCAAGCCGAAAGGGTCAGCGGCGGCTGACTTATGCACAAAATGGTTGCTGCGGTGCGCAAAAACATCTTTCCATCGCCGCCCCTTGCTACCAAACCGATAGCACGCGTAAGTCGTTGATTTACATGGACTTTGCGTTTTGCTTTTTTTGCGGGCATTCCAGTGGAAGCCTTGATTTCCGGGGCCTCGCAGGCCGTCGGGCCGGGATATCAACAAAGTTATCCACACATTCGTGGGACACCCCGCAATCGCCAAGAAAATCAACAACTTAAGCCTAGTTGCTCCAAGTCGCTTTAAGAATCAGCCGCACCGCATGGCCGACACAGACGCCCCCTCCCCGCACAGCCCCTGCGCGCCTGACGCGGCAGGGGACACTGCAGGACCGCGTGTGAAGGGGGGCGGTTGGCACGTCGAAGTGGCCGTTCAGACCCCGGCCCACAGCGCGCTGGGCGACCTGCTGAGCTATGCGAGCGCCACACCGTTGGCGCCGGGCACCCTGGTGCGGGTGCCGCTCGGGCGCCGCGAGGTGCTCGGCGTGGTCTGGCGGCACCGTGCTGCACCTGCCGGGGAAGACGATGGGCTCGCGCGCAAGGCCATCGCCGGCGCGCTCGATGCCTTGGCGCCGCTGGACGCGGCGTGGCGCGACCTGGTTGCCTTCGCGGCGCGCTATTACCAGCGGTCGCTCGGTGAAGTGGCGCTGGCGGCACTGCCCCCGCAACTGCGCGACCTGACAAGCCTGCAACTCGCGCGCCGGCTGAAGCGCAAGGCCGGCGAGCAGCGCTCCCGCGCCGGGAACGTCGATGGGTCCGGCCTGATCGCGCTCAGTGCCGAGCAGCGCGACGCGCTGGCCCGTTTCGATACGCAGAGTGGCCCGTTCCTCCTGTTCGGCAGCACCGGCAGCGGCAAGACCGAGGTGTACTTGCGCGCTGTGGCGTCGCTGCTCGAGCGCGACGCGGGCGCCCAGGCGCTGGTCATGGTGCCGGAGATCAACCTCACGCCGCAGCTCGAGGCGCGCGTGCGCGAGCGCTTCGGTGCCCAGGTGGTGGTGTCGCTGCACAGCGGCATGACCCACCCGCAGCGGCTCGCGAGCTGGCTTGCCGCGCACAGCGGCCAGGCGCGCATCGTGCTCGGCACACGCATGGCAGTGTTCGCCTCGATGCCCGCGTTGAAGCTGATCGTGGTCGACGAGGAACACGACCCGAGCTACAAGCAGCAGGAAGGCGCGCGCTACTCGGCACGCGACCTGGCCGTGTGGCGCGGCCAGCGCGAGGGCGCGAAGGTGATCCTCGGTTCGGCCACGCCGTCGCTCGAAAGCTGGCACCAGAGCCGGCCGGCGGAAGGCGACGATCCGGGTGGGCGCTATGTGCGGCTCGCCATGCCCTCCCGCATCGGCGAAGGCGCGCTGCCGACGGTCCGCGGCGTCGACATGAGCCTGCAGCCGCCGAAAACGGTGCTTTCGGCCGCGCTCCTGGCCGCCATCGGCGAGCGCATCGCGCGCGGCGAGCAGAGCATGGTGTTCCTCAACCGCCGCGGCTACGCGCCGGTGCTGGCCTGCGGCGACTGCGGCTGGAAGAGCGAATGCCCGCATTGCAGCGCTTTTCGTGTGTTCCACAAGATCGACCGCACGCTGCGCTGTCATCACTGCGGCTTCACCGAGCGCGTGCCGCGCGCCTGCCCGGCCTGCGGGAACCCCGACATCGCGCCCATCGGACGCGGCACCGAGCGGCTCGAAGAACACCTCGGCGAGCTGTTCGCGCCGGTGAAGCGGCCTGACGGCAGCGCCGTGCGCATCGCACGCATCGATGCCGACAGCACGCGCCGGCAGGGCGCGCTGGCGCAGCAGCTTGCGCAGGTACACAGCGGCGAGGTCGACGTGCTGGTCGGCACGCAGATGATCGCCAAGGGTCACGACTTCCGGCGCATCACGCTCGTGGCGGCGGTGAACCCCGACGGCGCGCTGTTCTCCAGCGACTTCCGCGCGCCCGAGCGCCTGTTCAGCCTCCTGATGCAATCGGCCGGGCGCGCCGGGCGCGATGCCGGCTATCTGGCCACTCAGGGCAGCACGGCCGAAATGTGGGTCCAGACCCACCACGGCCAGCATCCGTTGTTCCAGGCCCTGAAGCACCACGACTATCCGGCATTTGCCCGCCAGGAGCTCGATGAGCGTCGCGTGGCCGGCATGCCCCCGTTCGCGTTCCAGGCACTGGTGCGGGCCGACGCGCGCAGCCAGGAGGCGGCGCAGGCGTTCCTCAACGCCGCCGGGGGCGCGGCAGACGTGCTGGCCGAAGCCGATCAGGTGACGCGCTACCCGGCCGTTCCGCTGGCGGTGCAGCGCGTGGCGAATGTCGAACGCGCCCAAATGCTGGTGGAGAGCGGGTCTCGCGCCGCCCTGCAGCGCTTTCTCGCACAGTGGCAGCCCCTGCTGCACGAACTGCGCCGGACGCCCGTGGGCAAGGGCGTGATCCGCTGGCTCATCGACGTGGATCCGCACGCCATCTGACGCGGCCGCTGGCGCCGCAACGGCCCTTCAGGGTGCGGCGACGGGCGCCTTGGCCATTTGCACGTACTGCAGCGCACCGCGTCGGCGGCGCCCCGACCGGACCATCGGCAGCATCAGAGCGGGCAAGGCGAGCAATGCAGCGACCAGGCCACTCAGCACGCCGGTCTGCCACGACCAGCCCATACCGGCCATCCAGGCCAGGCACAGCATCCAGCGAACAAACGTTGCCATCGAGATTCCAGAGGAGTTGGACCATTCTGGCGCCGTCGATGAGAACTTCGGTATTCGCCAAATGGACTACCGAGACTATTGCCGCTGATTGGCACGTTGTTTGTAGGAAATTTTCTGAAACATCGGTTGACGCGCGCGCATTGCGCAGCAAGCTCTCACCATGGACCGCACCGCCGCCACCCGCTTCGCCGCCGCCTTGTGTCTTGCCGTGGCTGCCGCCGGCGCGCCAGCCGCCCAATTGGCGCTCGAGGGCAGCCGGCTGGTGGTGACGGGCATGCTGGACGGCAGCGGGCTGCCCTCCTTTGCGGAGCAGGTGAACAGCGGCCGCGTCCGCACGGTTGCATTCGAGGATTCGGTGGGCGGCGACGCCGAAGTCGCGGAGGCGTATGCCCGCCTGATCCGCGAGAGAAAACTGCTGACCGAGGCGCGCGGCCAATGCCAGGCGGCCTGCGCCTACGCGTTCCTGGCCGGGCGTGAACACCGCTTCGGTCGCGGGCCCGGTTTCAACGCCCTGCTGATCCCGCTGGTGCGGCGGCCGTCGACGGTCGAACTCCAGGCCGGGCCATGGCGCGGCAGCGAGGCGCCGCCCGCAGCCGTCGAGGCGGTGGCCGTGTCGGCCGCCGCCGCGAGCACCGCGCCCGGGCCGGCGGCGGAGCCCGCGGCCATGGCCGCGCCCAGGGAGGCCTGGCAACCGGGCCAGGGCGTCGTGTTCACCTCGACACCCACGCTGTTCGGCCGCGTGTACAACACCTACTGGTGCGACGGCAGCCAGGGGACCGACTACACCCGCTGCGAACGCCTGCCGGATGCCGACCCGTACAAGCTGGGTGTGCTGACGCCCTGACCTGCTAGCGCATCCACCCGACGGCCAGCGGAAAGCTGAAGAACGCCGCCACGGTCGTCCACAGGATGATGCGTGCGATGCGGCCGTTGTCGGCACCGAAGCGCTCCGCCAGCATCGACACATTGCTCGCACTGGGCAACGCCGCGACCAGCACGATCGCGACGAGCGCGGGCTGGCCGAGCGGCAACCCCGCCGCCATCGCGCACCGGCCGAGGCCGAACACGAGCAGCGGATGCGCCACCAGCTTGACCAGCACCACCGGCAGCACGTCCGCGACAGGCGGCGCGGCGCCCCGATGCCTGGCCATCAGCGCAGAACGCGCCAGCACGGCACCGATCGTGAAGAGCGCTGCCGGCGAGGCTGCATCGGCCAGCATCGCCACGGTTCGGTCGATCGGCCCCGGCAATTTGAACTGCAGCGCCGAAGCCAGGGCGCCGAAAAGGATCGACCAGGGCAACGGGTTCACGAACACGCCGCGCAACGCCTGCCGCACCGCTTTCGCGGCCCCGTGCTCGTCGGCACCGTCGAGGCGCGACAAGGCGATGCACAGCGACGAGGTGATCACCATGTCGAACATGATGGTGAGGATCACCGGCCCTGCCGCCTGCACTCCGAGCAGCGCGGCCAGCAACGGCACGCCCATGAAGCCGGTGTTCGGAAAGGCCGCCACGAGCGCGCCGAATGACGCGTCGTTCCAGCCGATGCGCCCGCGGCGGGTCAGCTTCACCACCGCGCCCACCACGAGTGCCGCACCGAGCCCCCAGACCAGCGCCACGCTGCCGTCGAGCAACTGGCCGATCGGCGTGCCGGCACCGAAGCGGAACAGCATGCAGGGGAGCGCGAAGTACAGCACGAAGATGTTGAGGCCCGGGATGGCCTCCAGCGGCAACACGCCGCGCCGTGCCGCGGCATAGCCGGCCGCGATCAGCGCGAAGAACGGGAAGGTGACGAGAAAGACGGGCAACACGCCTGTGATTGTCGCCGTGGTTCTTCAGGGCCTCGCCACGGGCTCAGAGCTGGGACGACAGCAGCGAAGCCAGGTGCTCCATCGCTTTCTCGCGCAGCGGGCGCTCGCGCCACGCTTCGAGCGTGATGCGCTTCGACTGCTTCAGGTCGGCTTCGAACTGCGCCGTTTCCGCTGCCGCGAAGTCGGCGTCGTAGATGTTCAGGTTGGCTTCGTCGTTGAGGCGGAACGAGCGGTTGTCGAAGTTGGTGGAACCCACCGACACCAGCAGCCCGTCGACCGTGAACACCTTGCAGTGGAACATGGTCGGCTGGTACTCGCTCATCTCGGCGCCGGCTTCCAGCAGCCGTCCCCAGTTCGCGCGCGAGGCACCCCGCACGGTCTGCGAATCGATGATCGGCCCCGGCGTGATGATGCGCACCCGCACGCCGCGCTCCATGGCCGCCACGAGCGCATGGATGGTCAGCTCGTCGGGCACGAAGTAGGCGCTCGAGAGATCGATGGTCTTCGTCGCCGCCGCGATCGACAGCAGGTACATGAGGTGCATGCTCTCGCTGCCGCCCGAGGGCGAGCTGCTGAACACCTGCGCGCGGCCATCGCCCACCGCAGCCAGCGGGGGAAAGTAGCGCTCGCCATGCAGCACGTCGCCCGAGGCCTTGATCCAGTTGTCCATGAAGACGGCCTGCATCTGCGCCACCACCGGCCCCTCGACCTTGTAGTGCGAGTCGCGCCAGTGCTGCGGATCCTGCGCATCGCCCGTCCATTCCGGCGCGATGCCGACACCGCCGGTGAAGCCGGTGCGCCCATCGACCACCAGCAGCTTGCGGTGGGTGCGGTTGTTCATGCGCGCGATGTCGTACCAGTCGGGCTTGTGGAACTTGCGGATCTGCACGCCGGCGCGTTCCATCTCCTGCAGGAAGGCTTCGTCGATCTTCGCGCTGCCGACCCAGTCGAGCAGCACATGCACCTTGACGCCCGCCTTGGCCCGTTCGGCCAACGCGTCGGCGAACGCGCGACCGATGTCGCCCGACCAATAGATGTAGGTCTCGAAAGTGATGCTCTGCTTCGCGCCGCGAATCGCGGCCAGCATGGGCGGGAAGATGCGGTCGCCGTTGTAGAGCGCCTCGAAGCGGTTGCCCTGCAGGATCGGCGGGCCGAGCAGCACGCCGAGCGCTCGCTGGTATTGCGTGTCGTGCAGCGCGTACTCGCGCGTGATCTGCTCCTCGATCTTTTTCTCGCCGCTGGTGAAGTTGAGCACCAGCAGCGTGGCCGCCACGGTGAGGAAGAATGTCCAGACGACGGTTTTGAGGCGCTTTTTCACGGCGCAAAACTAGCACAGGATGTAACCGGCCCGCGTAGGTCGGCCCAGTATCATTGCGCGCTTTCCGTCCGGCCTTGCCGCTGCCGCGCTTCGCTTCGCGACCGTCCACCCGAATGTCTTCCGGTCTCAATCCCGCCCAACAGGAAGCTGTCAACTACCTGCATGGTCCTTGCCTCGTGCTGGCGGGCGCCGGCTCGGGCAAGACGCGCGTCATCACGCACAAGATCGGCCGGCTGATCGAGTCCGGCATGGCGCCGAAGCGCATCGCTGCCATCACCTTCACCAACAAGGCCGCCGCCGAGATGCGCGAGCGGGCCAAGGGACTGATCGGGCGCGAGGCGAAGCACGTCGTCGTCTGCACGTTCCACGCGTTGGGCGTACGCATGATGCGCGAGGACGGCGCCGTGCTCGGCCTCAAGCCGGCGTTCAGCATCCTCGACAGCGACGACGTCACGAAGATCCTGAAGGATGCCGGCGGCACCACCGATGCGGCCACGGCCCGCATCTGGCAGTGGACCATCAGCAAGTGGAAGAACATGGGCCTGAACGCAGCACAGGCCGACGCGCTGGCGGTGGACGACAACGAGCGCGTGATCGCAAGGATCATGGGCCGCTACGAAGAACGGCTCGCGGCCTATCAGAGCGTCGACTTCGACGACCTCATCGGCATGCCGCTCAAGCTGCTGCAGCAGCACGACGAAGTGCGCGCCAAGTGGCAGGCGGCGCTCGGGCATGTGCTGGTCGACGAGTACCAGGACACCAACGCGACGCAGTACGAGGTGCTGAAGGCCCTGGTCGGCACACGTGGCCACTTCACCGCGGTGGGCGACGACGACCAGTCGATCTACGGCTGGCGCGGGGCGACGCTCGACAACCTGAAGAAGCTGCCGGTCGACTACCCGACGCTCAAGGTCATCAAGCTCGAGCAGAACTACCGCAGCACCAGCGCGATCCTGCGCGCTGCCAACAACGTGATCGGTCCCAACCCGAAGCTGTTTCCGAAGACGCTGTTCAGCGAGCTCGGCGAAGGCGAGCCGGTGCGCATCGTCGATGCCGACAGCGAGGCGCACGAGGCCGAGCGCACCGTGGCGCGCATCCAGAGCCTGCGCGCGGGCGAGACGATCACGCAGAGTTCGCAGGGCACGCAGAGCCAGGAGTGGCGCAACTTCGCGGTGCTGTACCGCGCCAACCACCAGGCGCGCGTGTTCGAGCAGGCGCTGCGCAAGGCCAACATTCCGTACAAGGTGTCGGGCGGCCAGAGCTTCTTCGACCGCGCCGAGATCAAGGACCTGTGCGGCTGGTTCCGGCTTTGGGTCAACAGCGACGACGACCCGGCCTTCCTGCGCGCCGTGACCACACCGAAGCGCGGCATCGGCCACCAGACGCTGCAGAGCCTCGGAGTGTTCGCCACGCAGTACAAGCTCAGCCTGTTCGAGGCGCTGTTCAGCCCGTCGCTGCCGAGCGTGATCGCGAAGCGCTCGCTCGACGGTCTGCACGAGTTCGGCCGCTACATCAACGAGCTCGAATACAAGGCCCGCCAGACCTTCGGCGCCGAGGATTCGCGCGCGTTCATGGCCGAGTGGCTGAAAGAGATCGACTACGAGAAGCATCTCTACGACGGCGAGGACAGCGAGCAGGTCGCCGCGGCGCGCTGGAGCAACGTGATGGACTTCTGCGACTGGATGTCGCAGCGCGCGGGCGGCGTCATCGACGACACCTCCGGGGCCTCGATCACGAGCGAGCGCAAGAGCCTGCTGGAGGTGGCGCAGACCATCTCGCTGCTGTCGACCATCAGCGAGCGCGAGCAGGACCAGAACGTGGTCACGCTGTCCACGCTGCACGCGGCCAAGGGCCTCGAGTGGCCGCACGTGATGCTGGTCGGGGTGACCGAAGGGCTGCTGCCGTTCAAGCTCGACGACGACAACGGTCGCCAGGAGAAGGTCAGCGACGACACGCTGGCGCGCCTGCAGGAAGAGCGTCGCCTCATGTACGTGGGCATCACGCGCGCGCAGCGCAGCCTGGCGGTGAGCTGGACCAAGAAGCGCAAGAAGGGCCGTGAAATGGTGGCCGGCATCCCGAGCCGCTTCATCGCCGAAATGGCCCTCGACAAGACCACTGCCAGGGAAGACCCGCGCGAGAAGCTCAAGGCGCTGCGCGCGGAGTTCGCGCGCCGTGCGGCCGATACCGCGACCGCTGCGGCGGCAGCGGCCGGCAGCCCATGAGTCGCTGGCGCCTGGCGGCCGCCGCGCTGGCGGCCAGCGTGGCCTGGACCGGCGCGACTGCGCAGGTCGCGTGCCCGTCCGACGCGCAAGCGCTTCCGCTCGTGGCATTGTTCGGCGCGTGGGAAGCGCGGTTCGACGGCGTGCCGGGCGCGGCCACCGTTCTTCTGGCGCGGCACCCGGAGTACGCCGGTGTGCGAGGGAGCATCACACGCGACGGTGGCGCACGTGCCGAACTGGCCGGCGACATCGACGACGAGGGCCTGCTCACCATCGACGAATCGCAGGACGGCCGGGCCATCAGCGCGACCTGGTCGGGCGGGCTGCAGGCCGGCTCCTGCGGCAAGGTGTTCGAGGGCACCTGGCGGCGGGCCGGCGAAGAGCGCACGGCGCGTTTCGTGCTGCGCAAGACATCTTCCGCCATCGAGCGCAACGAATCCGAGGTCAAACCATGAACAAACCCCTGTCCGCCATGCTGGCGACCCTGTGTGCTGCGACGGCCCAGGCCCAAACGACCGAGCGGCCGCCCAGCCCGCTGGCCGAAGCGCAGCTCACCTGGCAGCAGTGCCAGCGCCTGGGCGACAACAAGGACGCACGGCTGGCCTGCTTCGACCGCTGGGCCCAGCAGCAGACCCTGCCTTCGGTGTCGGTGCCCACCGCGCCGCCGGTGCTGGCAAGCACGCAACCGCCGGCACCGGTCGATGCAAGCGTCCCGGCCACGCGCGTGGTGTCGGTGGCCACCGAGGAGGGTTGTCGCGACCGTCAGTACTCCCCGCTCTCGCGCTTCTGGGAACTCGAGACCGGCAGCGACTGCGGCACCTTCACCTTCCGTGGCTACCGCCCGCTCACCGTGGCGTTCTCGGCGGCCACCGACAAGCCGGATGTGCCGACCTCGCCTGCCGCAGGCCACACCGGCACCTACACGCCGTACCAGGCCAATGAAATGCGCATCGGCCTGTCGGTGCGTACCAAGATCGCACAGGGACTGCTCACGCAGAACGAGCCTTCGAGGAAAGATTCGCTCTGGTTCGGCTACACGCAGCAGTCCACGTGGCAACTCTTCAACGGCGACATTTCACGGCCGTTTCGCACCACCGACCACGAACCCGAGTTGATGTATGTCTATCCGACCGACGTCACGCTGCCGGGCGGCTGGCGCTGGCGCTACGCGGGGCTCGGCCTGGTGCACCAGTCGAACGGCCAGAGCCTGCCCTACTCGCGCAGCTGGAACCGCTACTACCTGATGGCCGGCATGGAACTGGACGACCGCTTCCAGGTGACGGCGCGGCTGTGGAAGCGGATCCACGAAGGCGCGGACAGCGACGACAACCCCGACATCGCCAAATTCATCGGGCGCGCCGAACTCACAGGCCGCTGGAACATCAACCGCGACAACACGCTGTCGGCCACCCTGCGCAACAACCTGCGCAGCGACGGCCGCGGCTCGATCCGCCTCGAATGGCTCAAGGCCATCGGCGACCCGGCGAAGAGCAACCTGCGCTTCCACACGCAGCTGTTCCACGGCTACGGCGACACGCTGGCCGACTACAACCGCAAGCGCACCGTGTTCAGCGTGGGGCTGAGCCTTGTCGATTTCTAGCAGCCGCCGCAGCAGCGGGCGATCGCTGCGCCGGAAATGAAAAATCCCTGGCAAGCAGGGATTTTGAATTTGGTGGCCTGGGGCGGAATCGAACCACCGACACGCGGATTTTCAATCCGCTGCTCTACCAACTGAGCTACCGGGCCAAGGCAGCCTCAGATTATACAGCGCTTCGGCGGCCTCTCGAAAGATCGACACCCAATTGCTTGAGTTTGCGGTAGAGATGCGTGCGCTCGAGGCCGGTCTTCTCGGCCACACGAGTCATAGAACCGTTCTCCATCGCAAGGTGGAACTCGAAATACGCCTTTTCGAAGCCATCGCGCGCATCGCGCAACGGTCGGTCGAGGTCGAAACTCTGCGTGGCGCGCGGACCGGGTTCGACCGCAGGCGAAATGGCGGGCAGCGCCATCAGGCTGCTGTCGCCGGTGGTGGTGACGGCCGCGGCAAAGTGGCTGGCCGATGGCACCACGCTGGCCGCGGCGCGGCGCGCGCTTTCACGTGCGAGGCCCTGCTCCACCGCCTTCAGCAGCTTCTGCAGCGTGATGGGCTTTTCGAGGAATGCGAAGGCGCCGATGCGAGTGGCGTCGACTGCCGTGTCGATGGTGGCGTGGCCACTCATCATGATCACCGGCATGCTGAGCAGGCCCGCTGTCGACCACTCCTTGAGCAGCGTGACACCGTCGGTGTCCGGCATCCAGATGTCGAGCAGCACCAGGTCGGGACGGGCACGCTGCCGGGCCGCGCGCGCTTCGGCCGCGTTTTCAGCGAGTTCGACGTTGTGGCCCTCGTCGTTGAGAATTTCGAAGAGCAGGTCGCGTATGCCCAGCTCGTCGTCGACCACAAGAATGTTTGCCATGAATGCTTGGTTGTGCTCGCTCAGGCGACAGGGGTGGGCGTGTTTGCTTCGGGGGTTGTAGGGCTGGCCGGCCGGTCGGCCGCCAGCGCGAATGATAGCGAGACTTGCGCCCCTGCTACAGCCCCCTCGAACATGCGATTCGAAAGTTCGATGCGCGCACCGTGCTCGTCGGCAATCTTCTTGACCACCGCGAGGCCGAGGCCGGTGCCTTTGGTCTTGGTGGTCACATAGGGTTCGAACGCGCGCTTGAGGATGTGCTCGGCGAAGCCGTGCCCGCTGTCCTGCACCGTGAGCCGCACGCGTTGCCCCGAATCGCCGAGGCGTGTGCGCACCAGCACCTCTCCCGCATCGGGCTTGTCGCGGCGCGCCGCTTCGGTCGCGTCCTGGGCGTTTTGCAACAGGTTGTGAATGACCTGTCGCAACTGTTGTGCGTCACCGCGGATCGGGGGGCAGCGCGGGTCGAGATCGGCGCGCACCACCACGGCCGCGTTCTCGGCCTCGTAAAGGCTCAGCACGTCGCCGACCAGCGCATTGAGGTCGACCGGTTTCAGGTCGGCCGCGGGCAGCCGCGCATAGTCGCGGAACTCGTTCACCAGCCGCTTCATCGCGTCGACCTGGTCGACGATGGTCTTGACCGACTTGGTGACGATCGCCTGCTCGGGCGCGGCCACCTTGCCGGCGAGTTTCATCTCGAGCCGTTCGGCCGACAGCTGGATCGGCGTCAGCGGGTTCTTGATTTCATGCGCGAGCCGGCGCGCCACCTCGCCCCAGGCCTGCGCGCGCTGCGCCGACACGATCTCGGAGATGTCGTCGAACACCAGCAGCCGCGCGGCGCCGGGCAATCCGGCGCCGCGCGCGACGATGTTGATCGCGTCCTGCGCCATGCTGTTGCCGGCCGGGTGAAGCTCGAACGCATGCTGCCAGTGGTCGAGGCCGTGCTGGGCATGCTCGACCTCGAATTCGTCGAACTGTTGTTGCACGTCGTGCGCAAAGTCCGCCATGCCGGGCACCTCGGCCAGCGCCCGCCCTTCGAAGGCTGCCAGCGGCGCGCGCAACACCCGCGTGGCGCCGGGGTTGGTGGACAGCACCGTGCCGGCCGCGTCCAGCACGATCACGCCGGACGTGAGGTTGTCCAGGATGGTCTGCAGATTGCTGCGCGCGGCGTCGAGCTCGCCCATGGTCTGCTCGACCGCGCCGCGGGCATCGGCCAGCTGCTGCGTCATGACGGCGAACGAGCGCGTCAGGCCGCCGAGTTCGTCCTTTCCCCGCAGCACGGTGGTCGGGCGCAGGTCGCCCGCCGCCACCTGCCGCACGCCGTCGGCCAGCACGAGCAACGGCCGCGCGAGCTGGTTGCCGAACAGCACCGCGAGCAATACCGCGCCGAACACGGCCAGGAACAGGCACAAGGTCAGCGTGCCGATGTACATGCGGCGCAGGCCTTCGCGTGCGAGCGCCCGTTCCTGGTACTCCCGGTTGGCCTCCTGCACCGCGAGCGCGTTGGCCACCACCGCCGGCGGCAGCGGCCGGATGACCTGGAGGAACCGGGGTTCGCTGCTGAAGTCGAAGCCCGGCCGCTGCACCATGGTCAAGGCGTGCACGGTCGCCGCCGGCTGTGGCGCGCCGGGCACCGGCGAGGCCTCGTCGAGCCCCTCGATGCGTGCGAAGGCGCGGTCGCTGCGTGCCTGGCGGAACTGCTGGGGTGTGGGCCGCTCGGGATTGATCTGCAGGCGCGAGATGCCGGCGCCCGCCACCACCTGCCCCGCGCTGGTCCAGAGCACCGCGTCGCTGGCGCCGAGTTGGTCGCGTATGCGTTCCAGCACGAGGCCGGCGCTGGTGTCGGGCACGTCGGCCAACTGCGCACTGGCAGAGCGGGCCTTGCTCGCCAGGTCGTCGGACAGCGAGTCCAGCGTCGCCCGCCCGAGGTTCAGGCCCGCATCGAGCGCGCCTTCGACCTTGACGTCGAACCAGCTCTCGATGGAGCGAGACATGAAGTTGTACGACACGACGTAGATCAGCATGCCCGGCACCACCCCGACCAGGGCGAAGATGGCGGCCAGCTTGATGAGCAGGCGGCTGCCGAACTTGCCCTGGCGCAGCCGCCGCACCAGGCGGAACGCCACCCATCCGATCACCAGCATGAGCAGCACGGCAACCACCACGTTGATGCCGAACAGGCGCGCGTAGTTGCGTTCGTAGAGCGCCCGGTTGTTGGTCGCCTGCGCCAGCAGGAACATCATGACCAGGCCGACGGCCGTGATGGCCGCCGCACCGACGCCGAGCGCCCAGCGCACCGCCCGGGTGCGGCGCGCCAGCGGGGCGGCTGTGGGCGTGGTGTCCTGCGGCGAACCGCCGGGCGCCCGATTCACCGCGGCTTCTCCAACGCCAGCTTGGCGCTTCGCTCCGCGACGATGTTCCAGTCGGCATGGCCGGCCACGCCGATCTGGAACGGCCGCGGCAATTGCGAGGTGTCGAGGCGGAAACGGAACTGCACGGCGTGCACGGTGTCCTCGCCGATCTCCGCCACATCGCCGAGCCGCAGGCGGCCGATGCGCTTCACTGCGTCCATCGCCTCGGCCAGCGTTTCGAAATTCTGGTTCAGCGTCGCGCCGAAGCCGGCGTTGGTGATCGGGACCGGCGACACGTTCAGCCGCCAGCGGCGGGTGAGCGGCTGGTAGGCCAGCCGCATGTGGCGCGCCACCTGCGCCACCTTCTGGTCGGTCCAGTACCAGCGCTCGCGGAACAGCTCCGCCTCGGCCACGAAGTACACGGCGATGCCCTTGTCGAGCACCTCTTCGACCAGCGCAGGCAGTTCGAACTGCACCGCGGCATTGAGGTAGACGCCGTCCCCGTTGCGCTCCAGGCGCAGCTGCGTGATCTCGGCCACCGGCGATTGCGCGGCGGCCGGCAGCGGCAGCCAGCCCGCCACGACGGCCAGCAGCAGCGCGCCGAGCCAGCCTGCGAGGCGGCGCGCGGCGCCCTCAGCGGGCTTGCTTTTCGAGCAGGGCGTAAAAGAAACCGTCGTGTTCACCCAACGCATTGTCCGGGACGCCACGGCCATTCCCGGCGCTTTGCGGCAGCAAATGGCCCGGCGAGGGCCGCAATCGGGCGTTGGTGTTGTGTGCAAGGAACGCGTCGATTTGGTGCGAGCCTTCCTGCCGGAACACCGAGCAGGTGCAGTACAGCAGGCGTCCGCCCGGCCGAACCAGCGGCCAGAGCGCCGCCAGCAGCATGGCCTGCTGCACGGCGAGTTGCTCCCCGTCGCTTTCCCGGCGCAGCCAGCGCACGTCGGGATGGCGCCGCACGATGCCCGAGGCGGTGCAGGGCGCGTCCAGCAGGATCGCGTCGAACAGGCGGCCGTCCCACCAGCTTTCGGGCCGGGCCGCGTCGGCGACCACGACCCGGGCCTGCAAGCCCAACCGGGTCAGTGTTTCTCCGATGCGCCGGCTGCGCCGGGCGTCGATTTCGAGCGCGACCACGTCGATCGGCGCGTCGCCTGCGTGCTCGACCAGGTGTGCCGTCTTGCCACCGGGCGCGGCACACGCATCGAGCACGCGCAGCACGCCATCACCGGGCGCGAGGCCGTCGAGCAGCAGCGGCGCCGCCAACTGGGCGGCGCTGTCCTGCACCGAGAATTCGCCCTCGGCGAACCCCGGCAGTTGCTGCACCGGGCGGGCCCGCGCCAACTGGACGCCACTGCTTGCGACGGCCCGGGCCGGCAGGTTCAGCGCCGCCAGTGCGGCCAGGTAGGCCACCACTTCCGTCTTGCGGGTGTTGATGCGCAGCGTGAGCGGCGGCTGCTGGTTGTCGGCCGCCAGCACACGCTGCCAGTCGCGTGGATGGTCGCGCTTCAGGCGTTCGATCCACCAGCGCGGATGGTTCCACTGCGCCACGGGCTCGTGGTCGGTGGCGCCCACCAGCGCGTCGCGCTCGCGCAGGAAGCGCCGCAGGCAGGCATTGATGAAGCTGGCCTGGGCCCGCGTCGCCGGATCCCGCTTGGCGGCCTCGACGGCCTGATCGACCAGCGTGAAAGGCTCGTAGGGCGCATGCGCGGCGTCCCAGCCGAGCGCGATCGCGGTGCAGAGCAAGGCGTCCGCAGCGGGCGGCGGGGTGCGCTTGGCCAGCTGACGTCGCAAGGCTTCGGCACGGCCGAGCCAGCGCAGCACCTGGAATCCGAGCGCCTGCACGCCCGGGCGCAGGGCGGGTTCGACCGCCTCGAATGCGGCAGTGCCCGAGGTGCCGGAGCGGATCGCTGCGAGCGCGCCCGCAGTCAATTGCAGCTGCCGCCACAGGGGCGGCTGCAGTTGCGGCGAGGAAGGGAATGGTTCGGAGAGATCGGACAAGCGATGGATGGTAACAACCGGGTTCGCGCCGGTTCAAAGCAGCGGCGCGGCGCGCTGAAGACGGAACACCCAGGCCACCAGGACGGCCGGAAACTGTCCGATGGCCATGTTGTAGTGAGAGACGGCCAGGTTGAATTGACCGCGGGCGATCTCGGCCGCGGCCGACGGCTCCGGCCATGCAATCGGCGTGCCGGCCGGCAGTGCCGCAAGCTCCGCCACCCCGCCCAGCGGGGCTGGGCGCGACAGCGTGCCGTCGGCGTCGAAGCTCACCATGCTCTCGGGATGAAGCCGCTGCCAGGCGTTCAGGACCACCTGCAGCGCGGTGCCGAGGGCCGCCACCGCCTGCGAGTCGAGCGGCTTCATGCGGGTGGCGGCCAGCATCGTCGTGAGCTGGACCGCGGCCGCGTGCAGCAACGCCAGCGCCGAGGGGTCGGAGGCAGCCCCTCCGGCAGCAGGGGGTTCCTGTGCCAGCTGCCCCTGCACGTAGTCGAGCTGGCGCGTCAGCGCGGCGTCGAGCGTGGCATAGGCCTGCAACGCGGCGGCGCGCTGCCGCATCAGGCGGTTGTGGGCGCCGACGAACCAGAACAGCGCCAGCGCGGCGCCGACCCAGAGCGGCCAGTTCTCAGTCAGGAAGTGCATGGGTCACGTGCGTCGCAGGCAAAAAAACGCCCCCGATCCGCAAGCGGAAAGGGGGCGTTCCGGGCCGGTCATGACCGGGCTTTGCCGCAGCGACTTACTCGCTCGCAGTGCCTTCGGCTGCATCGACGGTGGCCGTGGTGGCCTCGTCGCCGCCTGCCGGGTTGCCGGCCAGTTCGGCCGCTTCCGACTCGGCGATGGCGCGGCGCTCGGCGTCGTCCATCGCATCCTTCGCCTTGCGCGCCTGGTGGTACGCCATGCCGGTGCCTGCGGGAATCAGGCGGCCGACGATGACGTTTTCCTTCAGGCCGCGCAGCTCGTCGCGCTTGCCCATGATCGCGGCCTCGGTCAGCACGCGCGTCGTTTCCTGGAAGGACGCCGCGGAGATGAACGAGTCGGTCGAGAGCGATGCCTTCGTGATGCCGAGCAGCAGGTTGGTGAACGTCGCGGGGATCTTGCCTTCGGCGCGCAGGGCGTCGTTGGTGTTGAGCATTTCGCTGCGTTCGACCTGTTCACCCGAGATGTAGTTGGTGTCGCCGATGTTGTCGACCACGACACGGCGCAGCATCTGGCGAACGATCACCTCGATGTGCTTGTCGTTGATCTTCAC
>SEGN01000303.1 GCA_004211245.1 Variovorax sp. | reverse complement strand
GATCTGCGTGCCCTGGTTGAACTCTTCTACTTCGATCATTTCGATGGCCATTTCTGACTCCTTGAATTTGCAGTTGCCGTTTGTTTGCGAATGAATTTTTTTGCCTGAACTGTCACCGGTTCTGTTTCAGGATGGGGGCCCGGTGCGCCGCCATCGCTCGTTGAAATGACGCGAGGGGCCTGCGCGTGCTTGCCACAGTGGGTGGGAATGCATGATCAGAAGTTCCCCACGATGAAGTCCTTGAAGCGGCCGAACGCCGTCTTTACCGAACCGTTTTTCTGTGCCACCTTGAAGCCGCGCATGCGTGCGAAGCGCGCTTCTTCGAGCAGGCCCATCACGGTGGCGGCGCGCGGCTGCGCAACCATGTCCGACAGCGCGCTCGAATACTTCGGAATGCCGCGCCGCACCGGCTTCAGGAAGATGTCCTCTCCGAGTTCGACCATGCCCGGCATGACCGCGCTGCCGCCCGTGAGCACGATGCCCGACGACAGCACTTCCTCGTAGCCCGACTCGCGCACCACCTGCTGCACCAGCGAGAAGATCTCCTCGATGCGCGGCTCGATCACGCCGGCCAGCGCCTGGCGGCTCAGCATGCGTGGGCCGCGGTCGCCCAGGCCCGGCACCTCGACCTGCGTCTCCGGATCGGCCAGCAGCTGCTTGGCGAAGCCGTTCTCGACCTTGATGTCCTCGGCGTCCTTGGTCGGCGTGCGCAGCGCCATCGCGATGTCGCTGGTGATCAGGTCGCCGGCGATCGGGATCACCGCCGTGTGGCGGATCGCGCCGTTGGTGAAGATCGCGACGTCGGTGGTGCCGGCGCCGATGTCCACCAGGCACACGCCGAGTTCGCGTTCGTCCTCGCTGAGCACCGCCTGCGCCGAGGCCAGCGGGTTCAGCATGAGCTGGTCGACCTCCAGGCCGCAGCGGCGCACGCACTTGATGATGTTCTCGGCCGCGCTCTGTGCACCGGTCACGATGTGCACCTTGGCCTCGAGCCGCATGCCGCTCATGCCGATCGGCTCCTTCACGTCCTGCCCGTCGATGACGAACTCCTGCGGTTCCACCAGCAACAGACGCTGATCGCTGGAGATGTTGATGGCGCGTGCGGTTTCCACCACCCGCGCGACGTCGGCCGGCGTCACCTCCTTGTCTTTCACCGCCACCATCCCGCTGGAGTTGATGCCGCGAATGTGGCTGCCGGTGATGCCGGTGTAGACACGGCCGATCTTGCAATCGGCCATCAGCTCGGCCTCCTTCAGCGCCTGCTGGATGCTCTGCACCGTGGCGTCGATGTTCACCACCACGCCGCGCTTCAGGCCGTTGCTCGGCGCGACACCGAGGCCGGCCAGCTTGAGTTCGCCGTTGGGCAGCACCTCGGCCACCACCACCATCACCTTGGCGGTGCCGATGTCGAGGCCGACGACCAGGTCTTTGTATTCTTTGGGCATGGAATGTCCTCGGGTGTTCTTTACTTTTTCTTGGGGTCGGGTACGACCGTGGTGACGCCGCGCAGGCGCAGCGCATAGGCATCGCGATGCCGCAGGTCGGCACCCTCGACGGACGCGAGCGTGCGGCCGTACTGGCTCGCCACCTGCGTCACCGACTTCAGAAACTGCGCCGTGCGTGCCGCGACTTCCTCGCTCTGGCCGCGGCCGAGTTCGATCGTGGCGCCGGTGTCCAGCATCACCTGCCAGCCGCCGCGCCCCGACAGCACCAGCTCCTCGATCGAGAGGTCGTACGGCTGGAACAGCGGCGCCAGCACCCGGTACATTCCGAGCACCTGGCCGGCCTGCTCGGGCGGGCCCTCGAGGCGCGGCAGGTTGTCGTCGACCTCGGCCACATTCGCCTCGAACACCTCGCCGAAGTTGTTGACCAGCTTCGAGCCGGCCTCGTCGCCCCAGTGCGCCACCGGCACCTGTTCGGTGAGCGTGGCGCGCAGGCGGTTCGGGAACTCGCGCCGCACCACCGCCTTGCGCACCCACGGCACCGACTCGAACGCGGCGCGCGCCTTCGCCAGATCCACGGTGAAGAAATTGCCGGCCAGCTGCGGTGCCACGTTGGCACGCAGCGTGACCTCGTTGTTGTGCGTGACCTCGCCGTCGACCCGGATCGCGGCCAGCGGAAAGAACGGTTGCCGCAGCACCCACCATGCACCCGCTGCCAGCAGCATGAGCGCGCACAGCGCGAACACGAGCGTCGCGGTGATGTTCATGAGCTTGACGTCGAACGGCACGGGGATGGAATCGGCCATCAGGCATGCCTCCCCGAGTCGAGTGCGGCCGAAGCGAGCACCTGAAGGCAAAGATCTTCGTAGGCGATGCCCGCAGCGCGCGCCGACATCGGCACCAGCGAATGCGTCGTCATGCCGGGCGAGGTGTTCATCTCGAGCAGGAACGGCTTGCGGTCGCTCGCGCGGATCATCAGGTCGGCGCGGCCCCAGCCCCGGCAGCCGAGCGTGCGGTAGGCAGCGAGCGTGATCTGCTGGATGGCACGCTCCTCGGCTTCGGGCAGGCCGCTCGGACAGTGGTACTTCACGTCGTCGGTGAAGTACTTGTTCTGGTAGTCGTACGCGCCTTCGGGGGCGGCGATGCGCACCACCGGCAGCGCGCGCGCGTCGAGCCCGCTGCCGAGCACGGCGCAGGTGACTTCCTGTCCCTCGATGAACTCTTCGCAGAGCACGTCGGCGTCGTACTTCGCGGACAGCGCGACCGCGTCCTGCATTTGCGAGTAACCCTCGACCTTGGTGACGCCGATCGACGAACCTTCGCGCGGCGGCTTCACGATCAGCGGCAGGCCGAGCACATCGGGCACGGCCATGACCTGTTCGCGGCTTTGCTGGTCGAAGGCCAGGCGCACGTACTTCGGCGTCGGCAGACCGTCGGCCTGCCAGATGCGCTTGGTCATGACCTTGTCCATGGCGACGCTCGACGCCATCACGCCCGAGCCGGTGTACGGAATGCCGAGCAGCTCGAGTGCGCCCTGCACCGTGCCGTCTTCGCCGTGGCGGCCGTGCAGTGCCACGAAGCAGCGTGCGATGCCGTCGCGCTGGAGTTCGGCCAGGTCGCGCCCGGCCGGGTCGAAGGCTTGGGCATCGACGCCGCGCGCGCGCAGCGCTTCCAGCACGCCGGTGCCCGACAGGATCGAGATCTCGCGCTCGGCCGATGTGCCGCCGAACAGCACGGCGACCTTGCCCAGGGTCTTGGGGTCGATGCGGTTCACAGGGCCCTCCCGGCGCGCGTGAAGCGCTCCGATTTCTGCGTGGCGACGCCGCCGAGCTCGACCACCTTCGCCGGCACCGCGCCGATCGAGCCCGCGCCCATGCAGATCACCACGTCGCCATCGCGCGCGTTGTCGAGGATCGCCTTCGGCATGCCCGCGATGTCGTCGACGAACACCGGCTCGACCTTGCCGGCCACGCGCAACGCACGCGCCAGCGAGCGACCGTCTGCCGCGACGATGGGCTGCTCGCCTGCCGCATAGACCTCGCCGAGCAGCACCGCGTCGGCATTGCCGATGACCTTGACGAAATCCTCGAAACAGTCGCGCGTGCGGGTGAAGCGGTGCGGCTGGAACGCGAGCACCAGGCGCCGGCCGGGGAACGCGCCGCGCGCCGCCGCGATGGTGGCCGCCATCTCGACCGGATGATGGCCGTAGTCGTCGATCAGCGTGAAGCCGCCGACGGCGTTGGCGCCCTGCACGGCGACCTCGCCATAGCGCTGGAAGCGGCGTCCCACGCCCCTGAACTCCGCCAGGCCGCGCTGGACCGCCTCGTCGGGCACGTTCAGTTCGACTGCCACGGCGATGACCGAGAGCGCGTTCAGCACGTTGTGTTCGCCCGGCAGGTTCAGCACGATCGGCAGGTCGGGCAGCGTGATGCCGTTGCGGCGCTGCACGGTGAAGTGCATCTGGCCATCGACCGCGCGCACGTCCACCGCGCGCACCTGCGCGTC
>SEGN01000302.1 GCA_004211245.1 Variovorax sp. | reverse complement strand
GCGGCCTCGAGCGGGTGCGGTGTCAGCACAGTCGGCTGGCCGCGTCGGCCGCGCGCCTTCAGCAGCGCTTGCAGGGCCGGGTCGGCAGCCACGGCATTGAGTGCATCGGCGTCGATCACCGCGCACCGCGCCGTGGAGAGAAGCCGCGGCAGCAGGGCGCGCACTGCCGTGCCACCACCACAGCCGCACACCGCCGTCATCGCACGCACGTCGAGTTCGGCCGGGTCGCGCAACATCAGTTCGGGCTGCGTCGCGTCCAGCGTCACGCCGCGGTCCAGCAGGCCGGCAAAAACGCGACCCGCGCCGGCGTGCAGCGCGGCGGTCGCCGCGAGCAACCCGGCTCCGGCCATGCCGACCGCTCCGCCGATCACGGCGACGTCGCCATAGCTTCCCTTGTGCGAAGCCTGTAGGCGCGCCCGCGTGGGCCGGGCGCCGGCCAGGCAGGCCGTCGGGTGTGCACCCGAAGCGTCGCAGCCGAGATCGTCGAACCACACCTCGCCGGCGGCATCGCGGCCCCTGGCGGTGAAGAGGCCGGGCTTGAGCGTCAGCAGGCTCAGGCAGTAGCGGGCGCCTGCGAGCGGGCAGGCCGTGGCGAGCTGGCCGGTGTCGGCATCGAGCCCGGAGGGCACGTCGACGCTCAGCACGGGCGCCCGGCTGGCGTGCATGCGCGCGAGCCAGTCGGCCATCGCGCCGTCGGGCGCGCGGCTGGCACCGATGCCGAGCAACGCATCGATGGCCAGATCCCAATGTGCGGGCGCTGCGTCGGCGAACACCACGCCAGCGGCGCGTGCGCGCTGCAACGAGGCAAGTGCATCCGGCGGCAAGCGGCTTTCATGGCCGAGCCAGGTCACGACCGTTGCGATGCCGCGTTGCTGCAGGTTGGCCGCCGCCTCGAGTCCGTCGCCGCCGTTGTTGCCGGGGCCGCAGGCAATCCACACCGTGCGCGCATGCGGCGCGAGCGCCATCGCCAGTCGGGCCACTGCCAGGCCGGCCCGGCGCATCAGGGTGTGCGCGGGCTTCCCTTCTGCAGCCAGGCGCTCCAGTTGCCGGGTGGCTGCGACGCCGAACAGCGGCGCGACGGCGGAGGTGGAGATGCGCTGCATGGGAAACCTTTTCTCAGCGACCGAGCAGGCGTTCGATGCCAAGGCCTTCGAGGTCGACGCCGGCATCGCGCCCACCGATCAGATCGGCCACCACGCGCGCGCTGCCGCACGAGAGCGCCCAACCGCTCGAACCGTGGCCGAGGTTGAGCCAGACGCCGGGGATGCCGCTCGCGCCCAGCACTGGCGGACCGTCGGGCAGCATCGGGCGCGCGCCTTTCCATTGCTGTACGCCGGCCTGCAGGGTCGCAGCGCCGGGAAACCAGTCCTGCAGCACCTTGTAGAGCGTCTGCAAGGCGGCGGGATGGATCGTGTCGCGCACCCCGCCGAGTTCGGCGCTGCCGGCGACGCGCACGCGCAGGCCGAGACGCGAGATCGCCACCTTGTAGCGTTCGTCCATCACCGCGCTGCGCGGTGCGTTGAGGGGCTCGCGGATGTTGGCGCTGATGGAGTGGCCGTACACCGGCGCGATCGGGATGCGCAGGCCGAGCGGCCGGAGCATGCGGGCCGAGTCCACCCCCGCGCACACCACGATCGCGTCGAAAGGATGCGCTTCGGAGCCGGCCGCCAGCGAGATGGCGCGTGGCGCCGATCGGCTCAATGGTGCGATGTCGCAGTTGAAGTGGAACTGAACGCCCAGCGATTCGGCCTCGCGCTTGAGCAGCAGCGCGAACTGGCGGCAGTTGCCGACTTCGTCGTTCGGCAGGTGAATGGCACCGCCGAGCGCGGTGTCGGGACTCAATGCAGGCTCGATCTTGCGTGCTTCGTCCGGCTCGAGCGTGTGGAACACGGTACCGGCCGCGCGCAACACATCGAGGCCCGGCTGCACGAGCTTCAGCTCGCGCTTCGAGCGCAGCAGCACCATGTAGCCGTCGCTGCGTTCGTAGCTGAGCTCGCGCGCCTCGGTGATCTCATGCAGCCGGGTGCGGCTGTAGAAGGCGAGTCGCTGCATGCGGGCGCGGTTGGCCAGGTAGGTTTCGAGCTTGCAGGCGCGTTGCCAGCGCGACATGAAACCCACGTCGCGCGCCGATAGCGGCCAGCGCACCTTGATGGCGCCGTGCGCGGAGAGCAGCGAGCGCAACACCTTCGCGCGCATGCCGGGCGCGGCCCAGGGCGTGACGTACCCCGGCGCGACCACGCCGGCATTGGCAAAACTGGATTCCTCGGCCGCGGCGCCACGGCGCTCGAACACCACGACCTCGTGGCCGTCGCACGCCAGCTCCCAGGCAGTGGTGACGCCGATGATGCCGGCGCCCACGATCGCGATTTTCATTGGATTGGAGAAGCAGGAGAGTTATTGCATGGCGCGCTCGGCCTCTGCCGCGATCGCGAGCACGGCGTCGTCATGCATGGCGGCGTGCCAGAGCATCAGGCCGACCGGCAGGCCGCCCACATCGACCGGGCAGGGGATCGAGATCGCGCAGCCGTCGAGCATGTTGACGATCGACGGGTTGCGCAGCAGCAGGCCGTTGACCCGGAAGAACGCGTCGTCGCGTTCGGCGCCAGGCGCCACGCTCGCGATGGTCGGGGCGGTGATCGGCACCGTCGGTGACAGCACGGCGTCGAAGGGCGCCAGTGCGGCTTCCATGCGGCCGATCCATTCGCGGCGGCCGTGCATCAGGTCGATGTATTCGTGGGCCTTCATGCCCGCGCCTTTGACGATGCGCTGTGCCACGCGCGGGTCGTACCCGGCGCCGCTGCGTTCCAGCAACAGGCGGTGCCAGGCGTAGGCCTCGGCCGCCGAGAATCCACCGGTGGCGTTGAGCGCCGTCAGGTCGGCCAACTCGGGCAGCACGATCTCCTCGATGTGCGCGCCGGCTGTGCGCAGCAGGGCGAGCGCGTTCTGAAACGCGGCAGTCACGGCGGGTTCGGCATCGTCCAGGAAGACGTTGGTGACGACCGCAAGCCGGTACGAAGCCAACGGCGCCGTTCCAGGAACGACGCGCCGTGCCGCGAGAATCTCGTGCGCCGTCACGGCATCGCGCACGGACCGCGTCATGGCGCACACGGTATCGAGCGTGGTCGACAGCGGCAGTGCGCCGTCGGCCGGCACCAGCCGCGCCGTGCTCTTGAAGCCGACGATGCCGTTCAGCGCCGCCGGGATGCGGATCGAGCCGCCGGTGTCCGAGCCCAGCCCGATGAACGCGGCACCCGTGGCCACCGAAATCGCCGCGCCGGAGGAAGAGCCACCCGGGATGCGGGGCGTGTCCGGGTCGGCAGCGTTGGCCGGCGTGCCGTGGTGCGGATTGACGCCGACGCCGGAGAAGGCGAACTCGGTCATGTTGGTGCGGCCGATCAGCGCGCCGCCTGCAGCGCGCAGGCGCGCCACCGCGACGGCATCGGCCTGGGCAGCCGGCGCGTGGCCGAGCACCTTGGAGCCTGCAGGCGTCGGCTGGCCGGCGAGGTCGAAGAGGTCCTTGGCCGAGAAGGCGAGACCAGCGAGCGGCTGGCCCGGCGCAGCGTCGGCCGCTTCCGTGCGGGCTGTCTCGAACAGCCTGCGGGTGAAAGCGTGCTCGCAGGCGGTCGACCCGGCGATGGCGATGGCGTGCGCCATTTCGGTGCGTGCGTCGGTCTGGCCGGCACGAGTGGCCAGCAGGGTGGCATGAAGGTCTTGCATATACCCCCATGCTATACTCCTTGGGTTTCGCTGAGAGTTGTCCGTCCCGGGCAGCTCGCCGCAAAACACATCCGCAAACCAGCCCATTCAAGGTGTCGTGCGCTTCCTCGAGGAGCTGCGAAACGGGCTGGATTTAAGACCCAACCTTTGGAGTTATTCCTATGTCGACCACCATGCGCGAAATGCTGGAAGCCGGTGTCCATTTCGGCCACCAGACCCGCTTCTGGAACCCCA
>SEGN01000301.1 GCA_004211245.1 Variovorax sp. | reverse complement strand
GCGTCGATGACCACGACATCGCGTGGGATACGCGTCGCGTGCGCTTCGCGGACCTGCTCGTGCCGCGGCACAGCGCACCGCTCGTGCCGCCCGCCGTCGACCTGGGATCGGTCGCGGTGTTGCAGTACACCGGCGGAACCACCGGCCACCCGAAGGGCGCGATGCTCACCCACGCGGGCCTGAGCGCGATCGTGTCGCAGTTGCAGGCGATGCTCCTGAGCACAGGCACATTGACAGCTGGCGCCGAGCGCTTTCTCGTGGTGCCGCCGCTCTTTCACGTCTACTCGATGGTGCTGAACATGATCTTCGGATTCAGCATCGGCGCCGAGCTGGTGCTGCACGAACGCTTCGAGCTGAAGGCGGCGCTCGACGAGATCGAACGCAGCCGGATCAGCGTGTTCCTTGGCGTGCCCACCATGTATGTGGCCTTCACAAGCTATCCGGACATCGAGCGCGCCGACCTGTCTTCGCTCAAGTGGTGCAACTCGGGCGGGGCGCCCATCGCGGCCGAGGTCTTCAGCAACTTCGTGCGAATGGCCCGGTGCCGGTTGCTCGAAGGGTGGGGCATGACCGAGATCTGCGGTCTCGGCACGCTGACGACGGGAGTGGGCAATCCTCAGCCGGGGACCTGCGGCGTGCCGGTGCCCGGCGCAGAAGTGAAGGTGATCGATTTGCATACGCTGGTCGAGCTGCCGCTCGGCGAGCGCGGCGAGATCTGCATCCGCGGCCCCCAGGTCATGACGGGCTACTGGAACCAACCCGAAGCCACCGCGCAAGTGATGACCGCCGACGGATTCCTGCGCACCGGTGACGTGGGCTACATGACGCCCGACGGCTTCGTCTACCTCGTGGACCGCACCAAGGACATGATGATCTGCAGCGGCTTCAACGTCTATCCGCGCAATGTCGAAGAGGCGATCTACCGGCATCCCTCGGTGGAGGAAGTCATCGTCATCGGCGTGCCGGACACCTACCGCGGGCAGTCGCCCAAGGCCTTCGTCAAGCTGAAGCCCGGCGCACGGCCGCTCACGATCGAGGTGCTGCGCGCTTTTCTCGCCGAGCACCTCGGCAGGCACGAGATGCCCACCGCACTGGAACTGCGCGCCGAGCTGCCCAAGACGGCCGTCGGCAAGTTGTCGAAGAAAGAGCTCTACGCCGAAACAGCCGAGTCACCGAAGTGATCGTGACAGGCGCGGACACTGATCACACTGCGCTGAACAACCGGAGAACTGAATGAAAAGACTGCTGCCGCTTCTGGCACTCGGTGCGCTTTCGATCGCGTCCCCTGCCCTTGCCCAGAAGGGTGAAACCGTTCGCATCGCCTTCATCGACCCCCTCTCCGGCGCGTTCGCGAACGTCGGCGCCAACCAGCTCAAGAGCTGGCAGTACGTCGCCGAGCAGCTGAGCGGCGCGAAGAATCCGGCCGGCGTGAAGTTCGAGGTCACAGGTTTCGACAACAAGGGTTCCCCGCAGGAAAGCCTCAGCGCCCTTCGCGCTGCGCTGGACCAGGGCTTTCGCTACGTGACGCAGGGCAATGGCTCGGGTGCCGCGCTCGCGATCCTCGAAGCGGTGGCCAAGCACAACGAGCGCTACCCGGGCAAGGAAGTCGTCTACCTCAGCTACTCCGCGAAAGACCCGTCGCTCACCAACGAGAAGTGCAACTACTGGCACTTCCGCCTGGATGCCGACACCACGGTTCGCATGGAAGCGGTCACCGCGTTCATGAAGGACCAGCCGAAGATCAAGAAGGTCTTCCTCATCAACCAGAACTACTCTCACGGCCAGCAGACCGTGCGCTTCTTCAAGGAGGGCATCGCGCGGCAGCGGCCCGACGTGCAGATCGTGGGCGATGAGCTGATCCCGATCGGCACGGTGAAGGATTTCTCGCCCTACGTCGCGAAGATCAAGGCGTCGGGCGCCGACACCATCGTCAGCAGCAACTGGGGCAGCGACCTCACGTTGCTGGTCAAGGCGATGAATGATGCGGGCCTGAAGATCGGCATGTACACCAACGACGCCAACGTTTCGGGCACGCCCACCGCGCTGGCTGCCGGCGGCGACAGCGAGGTCTACATCATCTCGCCCAACCACAACAACCATACCGGCGAACTCGGCGCCCTCTCGGCCGGCTTCAAGAAGAAGTTCAACGACGACTACTACATGTACACGTCGTACAACGGCATCGCGCTCTTGAGCGAAGCCATGGCCAAGACGCAATCGACCGATCCGGCCAAGGTGGCCGCGGCGATGGAAGGCATGACCATCAAGAGCTTCGCGGGCGAGGCGACGATGCGCAAGTCCGACCACCAGATGCAGCAGGCGATGTTCATCTCCAAGTGGCAGAAGGTCGACAAGACCAACCCCTACAGCGTGGAGAACACCGGCTACACGTTCGCGCCCGTCAAGCGGCTCGAGCCGTACGTGGCCAGCACGCCGACGAGCTGCGTCATGAAGCGACCGGGCTGACCGTCACGCCCCGTGACGAGGTAGTCGGACATGCCTGCACGGCGCCCACACTGCGCCGTGTGCCTGCGTCCGCAGAGCACCTGCCTTTGCCGCTGGGTCACGCCGACGCCGCACCGGACCGAGGTGCTGATCCTGCAGCACCCGATGGAGGTCGCGCAGGCCAAGGGCAGTGCACGCCTGTTGCACCTCAGCCTGCCGGGCAGCCGGATGCTGACCGGCGAGCTTTTCGGCCCGGCGCTCGACGCAGCGCTGCAAGGCCCGCATCGCAACCTGCTGCTCTATCCCGAGACGGGCTCCCTGCCGGATTCCGGCCTGGTACCGCCCGCTGCGGAGGCCGCATCGCGCCAGCCAGCGGCCCCGCTGCGGCTGGTGGTGCTGGACGGCACGTGGCGCAAGAGCCGCAGGATGCTCTTGCTCAACCCGCAGCTGCAGCACATGCGGCGCCTGTCGCTGACCGCCACGCCAGCCTCGCGCTATCGGATCCGCAAAGCCCATGAAGCCCACCAGCTGTCGACGCTGGAAGCGACCTGCCTTGCGCTGGCGCAGCTCGAAGGCAGCGGGTTCGCGGTGCAGCCGCTGCTCGACGCCTTCGATGGTTTTGTCGGCGAGCAACTCGCTCGACGGCCGAAGGCACTCAGTGGCTGATCATCCAGGGCCTTCGGCTCGGCGCGCCCTTGACGCCGTTCGCTGCGGTCACGGTCGCGCCGCGCTTCGATCCGCTGCAACAGCCGCAGCCCGATGGGTGCTTGAGCCGCGCGTAGTCGCCCGAGCGTTTGGGCTCGTGCGCTGCGCGCTCGTTGACGGCGATGGCACGGCGCGTGCCGTCGGCCATGAGCGCGAGGCGCGGCGCGGCCGAGAGCACGCGCACCGAGATGCAGCCGCAGTCCGGGCAGGCGATCGGCGCGTCACGGTCGCTGACGCTGCGGCGTGCATCGAAGCCGCCGCAGTCGTCGCACCGGTAGTCGTAGGTCGGCATCGCTGCAGCCGCGCTCAGCGCAGGTCGGGCGACAGCGGCATCGAAATGCTGCCATCGATGAACTTCGTCGGCCCGCTCGCGTTCGGGTTGATGTCGAAGTCGAAGATGCCGGTGGGCAGCCACAGCGTGGCGCAGGAATTCGGCACGTCGACCACGCCGCTGATGTGGCCCTGCACGGGTGCCGTACCCAGGATCGAATAAGCCTGCGCGCCCGAGTAGCCGAACTTCTTGAGGTACTCGATGGCGTTGAGGCAGGCCTGGCGGTAGGCGACGTTCACGTCCAGGTAGTACTGCTTGCCGGCCTCGTCGACCGAGATGCCCTCGAAGATGATGTAGTCGTTGTACTGCGGGGTGATCGGGCTCGGCTTGAAGATCGGGTTCTTGATGCCGTACTTGGCCATGCCGCCCTTGATGAGCGTGACCTTCATGTGCACCCAGCCAGCCATCTCGATGGCACCGCAGAAGGTGATTTCGCCATCGCCCTGGCTGAAGTGAAGATCGCCCACCGACAGGCC
>SEGN01000300.1 GCA_004211245.1 Variovorax sp. | reverse complement strand
GCGCCCTTCAGTTCGAAGGGCGCCACCGCGGGCACCTCGCCAGCGGTGAGCTCGGCCGAAAAGCCGTGTTCCTCCAGGATCTGCGCCTCGCTCCAGCGGCCGGGCCGGTAGAACTTGGCGACGACCACGCTGCGGTCTTCCAGGTGGATCTGGTAGACCCGGTTTTCGTAGGAGCTGAGCGCCTGCAGGCGGCCGTCGCCGTGCAGGTCGAGCGTGGCCAGCGCGTCGAGCACCACGTCGGGGGTGAGTGACTCGTAGGGATGCGCAAGCGCAGGAGATGGGGACATGCCCCGATTGTCGCCCTCAGGCAGTCATGGCCGCCTTGTGCAGCGACAGCATGTGCCCCACACGCGGATGACTGCGCCCGCCCAGCACCTCGAGGTAGGCGGCGTGCACCGCCTCGGGACCGCGGTGATGGTCGGCCACGAGCCAGGGTGCGGCCGGGTCGGTGACCTGGGCCGTGAACGCCCGCCACGCCTGCACCAGCCGGTCGCCGAGTCCGGCGGCGCCCCAGTCCTCGGTGCGCTGTTTGATCCGGGCCGGCGCGAAGAACAGCGTGGCGCGTGGGCCCGGCAGGTCCTTCGCGCCGCCGAGGTGCTCGACGTGCGTGCCGCCGATCGAGCTGCTGAAACGCAGGTTGACGAAGCGCGTGTGGATCGCCAGCCGCAGCGCCGCGTTGCCGGCAAAGTCGACGTAGACGCAGGCGGCATCGGACGGGATCAGCTCCAGTTCGTCGTAGCCGACCACGCGGCTGTAGCAACCCAGGCTCTCGCAGAACAGCTTGTTGCCCGGCGAGGTGAGTCCGATCACTTCGATGCCCGGCCGCTGCGCGAGCATGAAGGCGGTGCCCCAGGCCGTCTTGCTCGACGCGCTCGACAGCAGCACGCTGCCGGCGCCGAAGAAGTCGTTTTCCGCCAGGAAGTCGTCGATCAGCCACGACGTCGTGAACAGCGGCCGCAGCAGCGCCTGCACGTCCTCGGTGCCGGGCGTGTAGAGCGGGTCGGCATTGCAGCGCATGTAGCGGTTGTAGACCGCGTGCAATGCCGCCCGGTGCGGCGCGGCATCGGAAAAGCCGTCGGCCTTGAGCCGGTCGGGCTGCAGGATCACCTGGCCGGCCATCGGGAAGTAGCCGTAGAGCCGCTCGCCCACCGCCACGCCGGGGTGCAGCGACTGCACCACGACGCCGAAGCCCCACACCGGCACCACGCCCCAGCCCTCTTCGCCGCTCGGGAAGAACTGCCAGTAGCTCATCGCCTCGCCGAAGGCCGCATAGGTGATGTTGTTGGAAGTGAGCGCGAAGGTCTCGATCCGCACGCGCACCTGGCCGGGGGCCAGTGGCGTGTCTTCGGCGCTGTGCAGGCGCGCCGTGCCGAGCGCATCTTTTCGGACGAGGAGGGTGGTGGTGCTCATGCGTCCACCTTAGCGCAGCCCCGTGACCTGCGCATGCGAAAAAGCCCCCGGGCGTCGCGTGGGCGACGGCGGGGGCTTCGAACGATCGACTCTGGACTTCGATCAGACGATCGTCAGTTCGACGTCGATGTTGCCGCGGGTGGCGTTCGAGTAGGGGCAGACCTTGTGGGCGGTGTCGACCAGCAGCTTCTTCTGCGCGTCGTCCAGGCCCGGCAGCGTGATGGCCAGCTGCACGGCGATGCCGTAGGCCGCGCCGCCGTTCGTCGGGCCGAGGGACACCTTGGAGTCGATCGCGACATCGTCCGGCACCTTCACGCTGATCTTCGGGCCGACGGCCTTCATCGCGCCGATGAAGCAGGCGGCGTAGCCGACCGCGAACAGCTGCTCGGGGTTGGTGCCGGGCTTGCCCGAACCGGGCGAGCTCAGCTTCACGTCGATTGCGCCGTCGCTGGACTTGCCGGCGCCGTCGCGGCCGCCCACGGTGTGGGCTTCGGCGGTGTAGAGAACTTTGTCGAGCTGTGTCGTCATGGTGATTTCCTGGGTTGGTGGTGAAAGAAAAGGATGGATGTTCAGGCGGCCGCCTTGACGCGGTCGCGCAAGGTCTGCAACTGGCGCGTGAGGTCGACCAGCTCCGGGATCGAGCACTGGCTCGCAGCGAGCAGGCAGCCGGGCACCGATGCGGCCCGCGCCTTCAGCTTGCGCCCCGCGGCGGTGAGAGTGATGTGCACGCGCCGCTCGTCCGCCACGTCGCGCAGCCGCGCAACCAGGCCGTTGGCTTCGAGACGCTTGAGCAACGGCGTGAGCGTGCCGGAATCCAGCGACAACTCCGCGCCCAGCTCGGAGACCATCCGCCCGTCCCGCTCCCAGAGCACGAGCATGACCAGGTACTGCGGATAGGTGAGATGGAGTTTTTCCAACAGGGGCTTGTAGAGGCGCGTCATCGCGAGGGATGCCGAATACACCGCAAAGCAGAGCTGGTTGTCGAGCTTGAGCAACTCGTCGGTGGGGGGTGCGGTGCGCATGGCCTGAATTATAGCGAACAATTAGATTGTGTGCAATACAAATGATGGGCCAAGGAAGAAGTGCATGCGCATCACTCTGAGCCGCGGTCTCGCTCATCACGCCGTTGTCCTACGCCCAGCGCAGCATCGGGAGCGATAGATTCGCGAAAAGTCCCAGGTGAAACGTCGATTGCCCGAGGAAGGTATGCCATGAAATTCGTCGTCGTTCCGGAGTTGCGCGGACGCTGGTCGTGGGAGCTCCGCGTCGGTGACGAGATTCTTGCAACGAGCGCCATGAGCTTCGGAAGCAGACAGCTGGCCCTGGTCAGCATCCAGGAATTTCGAAGCAAGGCGCCCCGGTCCGCGGTGTTCGATCTGTCCGGCAAATCGATGGAGGACGAAGTCGCCGGCCTGCAGTGAAGGTTCCGATGCAGCCGGCAATCCTCAGGCTAGCGCCCGCTGAACCGCGCAGGCCGCCGCTCCACGAACGACCGCACGCCCTCGGCTGCATCTTCGCTGTTCGACAGGCGCTTCTGCGTCTCGATGAATTCGGACACGGCCGCGAGCGGGCCTTCCTCGATCGCCTTGATGACGTTGAGCCGCGTCGCGACGACGGCGAGCGGCGCCTGGATGGCGATGCGCTGTGCGATCTTCAGGGCTTCGTCGAGCTCCTGTCCGGCGGGCACGACCCTCTGCACGAAGTTGCAGCGCAGCGCCTCGGCACTGTCGAACTCGTCGGCGGTCAGCAGGTGCAGCATCGCGTTGCCGACACCGGCGCGCTCCGCCATGCGCAATGTGGCGCCGCCGGTGGCCATGATGCCCCGCTGCACTTCCATCTGCGAGAAGCGGCAGTTGTCGGCGGCGATCACGATGTCGGCCCCCAGCATGAGTTCGATGCCGACGGTGAAGCAGATGCCCTTGACCGCCGCCACCATCGGCTTGGTGCGCCGGCGATAGCCCGGCTGGCCGAAATCGTGCGGCTCCACCAGCCCTTCGGGAATCGCCTTCTCGCCGCGCCGCATGTACTCGGCGACGGCGGGCAGGTCGAGCCCCGCCGTGAAGTGGTCGCCGAACGCGTGCAGCACGCCGACGCGCAAGGCGGGGTCGTCGTCCAGCCGGGTGTAGGCCTCGGCCAGCTGCCGGAACATGACCGGCGTCCAGCCATTGCGTTTGGCCGGACGGTTGATGCCGATCAGCAGCACATGGTCGAGCACCTGGGTGTCGATGCAGCCTTCGGCGGGTGGGGTGGTGGCGATGGCGGTCATGGGTCTGCGGCCTAGTAGCTGTACACGCCGCGCTTCGTCTTGCGGCCGAGTTGGCCAGCGGCCACCATCTCCTTCAGCAGCGGGCACGGGCGGTACTTGGAGTCGCCGAACTGTTCGAGGTACACCTCCATCACGGCGAGGCACACGTCCAGGCCGATCATGTCGGCCAGTGCGAGCGGGCCGATCGGCTGGTTGCAGCCGAGCTTCATGCCGTCGTCGATGTCCTCGGCCGTGGCCAGCCCCTCGGCCAGCACGAAGAAGGCCTCGTTGATCATCGGCACCAG
>SEGN01000299.1 GCA_004211245.1 Variovorax sp. | reverse complement strand
CGGTTGGCCAGGTGCAGGTCGAAGTGGTGCTCGAAGAAATAGAGCAGCGCCCGGCCGGCCACCTGCACGATGCCGATGCTGGCCGGCACTGCGATCGCCCACGATTCGGGCAGGCCGCTGCCGCGCAGCAGGCTCACCATGTGCGGCGGCAGCGCGGCCGTCACCGCCATCAGCAGCACGGTGAACACGCCGATCAGGAGGAAGGCCGGGCTGCGCATGTAATGCGACGCCGGCCGTACGGCAGCCAGCCCTGGCGCGGCATCGGAACGCCCTCTGGGCGGCGGTGCGTGGCGCAGCACGAGCGCGTGCAGCGGCGCACAGAGCAACAGATGGATCGCGGCCAGCACCCACAGCGCATGGCGCCATCCGAGCGCGTGCACCAGCCAGGCGACCAGCGGAATGAACACCGTGCTGGCCAGCCCGCCCAGAAAAGTCAGCGTGATGATGGCGCGGCGAAAGTCGCCCGGAAAACGCCGCGTCACGATCGCGAAGGCCGGACTGTAGAGCGTGGCGGCCAGCGCGCCGCCGAGCACCAGCCACACGGCGTAGAAGGCGGCGGCACTCTGCACGAAGCTGTTGGCGAACAGGGCGGCGGCCATCACGAGCGAGCCGCCGGTCATCACGGCGCGCTCGTGGCCGCGGTCGATCCAGCGGCCGACCGGCCAGGCCATCGCGCCTTCGGCCATCAGCGCGAGGCTGAAGGCCAGCGAAGACTCGGCGCGGCTCAGACCGAGGGACTTTTCCACCGGCTCCATCAGCAGCGCGAACGCATAGAACACGCTGCCCCAGGTGACCAGCTGGCCGACCGACAACCAGCCGACCATGCGGCGGTCGTAGGCGGTGCGGTGGGCCGGCGATTTCAAGGAACCGGATTGTGGGTCGTTCCCTGATCGAGGCACCGATGTTCCTCAGGCGGCCCCACGCAGCGCACGCCGGTACTGCACCGCTTCGGCCACGTGCGCCGTCTGCACCTGCGCGGTGCCGGCCAGGTCGGCGATGGTGCGGGCCACCTTCAGCGTGCGATGGGTCGAGCGGGCGCTCCAGCCGAGCCTGGCGGCCGCGTTCTGCATGAAGCGCAGCCCGGCATCGTCCAGTTCGGCGTGCGCGTCGATCTCGCGTCCCTGCAAAGCCTGATTGGGCTTGCCCTGGCGCGCGACTGCCCGCGCACGCGCCGCTTCGACCCGTGCCCGGATGCCCGGTGTCGCCTCGCCCGCGGTCGCCGTCAGCAGTTCGGCGGCGGGGATGGCGGGAACTTCGATGTGCAGGTCGATGCGGTCGAGCAGCGGGCCGCTGAGCTTGCCCTGGTAGCGCGCGATCTGGTCGGGCGTGCAGCGGCACGCCTTCAGCGCCGAACCCGAGAACCCGCAAGGACAGGGGTTCATGGCGGCGATGAGCTGGAATCGCGCCGGAAACTCGGCGCGCCGTGCCGCCCGTGCGATCGTGATGGTGCCGCTTTCGAGCGGCTCGCGCAGTGCTTCCAGCGCGGCGCGCGGAAACTCCGGCAGTTCGTCGAGGAACAGCACGCCGTGGTGCGCGAGCGAAATTTCGCCCGGACGCGGCGGCGAGCCACCGCCGACCAGCGCCACCGCGCTCGACGTATGGTGCGGCGCCGCCATGGGACGGCACATCCAGCGTTCGATCGCAAAGCGGCCGCCCAGGCTCCAGACCGCCGCCGTTTCAAGCGCCTCGTCGACGGTCATGGCCGGCAGCAGGCCGGCGAAGCGCTGCGCCAGCATCGACTTGCCCGACCCCGGCGGCCCGACCATCAACAGACTGTGCTGGCCCGCGGCCGCGATCTCCAGCGCCCGCTTCGCGGCGGCTTGGCCCTTCACGTCCGCCAGGTCGGGATAGGCCGATATGTGAGCGCCGGCTTGCGGCATGACCCTGACCCAGCCGTCGTTCGCGGGTTCGACGCCGACCGGGGCTTCGACGCCGGCCGGCAGGAAATGGCGCACCACGTCGAGCAGATGCCGCGCACCATAGACCTGCGAACCGGGCACCAGCGCCGCCTCCTGCGCACTGTCCGCCGGCAGCACCAGCCGTGTCTCGATGCCCCGGCTGTGCAGTGCCAGGGCCATGGCCAGCGCCCCGCGCACCGGACGCAGCTGCCCCGACAGCGACAGCTCGCCCGCGAACTCGTGCCCGGCCAGCCGCGCCGCGTCGATCTGGCCACTGGCTGCCAGGATGCCGAGGGCGATCGGCAGGTCGAAGCGCCCTGAATCCTTCGGCAGGTCGGCCGGCGCCAGATTGACGGTGATGCGTTTGTTGTTGGGAAATTCCAGGCCAGCGTTCTGGATCGCGGAGCGCACCCGTTCGCGTGCTTCCTTGACCTCCACATCGGCCAGACCGACCAACGTGAAACTGGGCAGGCCATTGGCCAGATGCACTTCGACCGTGACATTGGCGGCATTCAGCCCGAGCAACGCACGGCTTTGCACCAAAGACAGACTCATTCCTCGCTCCCTTGCAGTGATCTGCACCAAGAAGAGGCATTCGATCCTGGTGCGTTCTTGTTTTCTTTTCGGTTCTGACAGCCGAGTGACAGAAACATTTCGATGATGAATCTGTCTTTTCCGGGGAACTCCAGCGATGCCGGACCATCCAGGTGGCGCACTTTGGCACGCTCCCTGCTTTGAGAGGGTTCACCCCCCATCCCACCCTCCGAGGAGTTTCCCCGATGATGCACCGTAATACCGCCAAGGCCCTGCTCGCAATGGCCACCGCGCTGACCGCGTCGAGCGCCGCCCTGGCCCAGACGGCGGCGCCGGCAGCGGAACCCGCCGCAACCTCGCCGTTGACGGCCAACATCTCGCTGACCACCAACTACAAGTTCCGCGGTCAGGATCAGGACCAGATCGGAAAGAACGACCTCTACAAGACCCGCGCCGTCAAGCCGGCCATCCAGGGCGGCTTCGACTACGCGCACGAAAGCGGCTTCTACGTCGGCAACTGGAACTCCAGCGTCAACTGGCTTCCGGGCAACAGCATCGAGAGCGACATCTACGGCGGCTACAAGTTCAAGGGCGGCCCGATCGATTGGGACGTGGGCGTGCTCACCTACATCTACCCGGGCAACAGCCTCGGCAACACGACCGAGATTTACGGCGCCGGAACCTGGACGAGCGAAACCATCGGCGCTTTCACGCTGAAGTACTCGCACACCGTGTCGAAGGACTACTTCGGCTATGCCGGCAACAAGAACGGTTCCGGCCTGAAGGGCCGCAACACCGGCTACCTCAACTTCGCCTATGCCAAGGAGATCGTGCCGAAGGTCACGCTGAAGGCCTCGGTCGGCTACACGCGCATGAGCAGCGACATCCGCAGCCTGGGCTACAAGAGCTATGTCGACTACAGCGTCGGCGGCACCTACGACTTCGGCGGCGGCCTCACCCTCACCGGCGCCGTCGTCGGTGCCAACAAGAAGAGCTCCTACCTGCTGACCAGCTTCGCAGGCTACGACCTCGGCCCCGACTTCGGCATCTACGGCGCGCAGCAGCAGTCCATCAACAAGGCCCGTCTGATCGTCACGCTCACCAAGGCGTTCTGATCGCCTGGCGCGGCGCGGGCCAGGGTCCGCAGCCGCGCCGATTCGTTTCATCCCAGGAGTAACAGAACCATGAAGCTGGTCACAGCCATCATCAAACCCTTCAAGCTCGACGAGGTGCGCGAAGCGCTTTCGGCCATCGGCGTGCAAGGCATCACCGTGACCGAAGTCAAGGGCTTCGGTCGGCAGAAGGGCCACACCGAGCTCTACCGCGGCGCGGAGTACGTGGTCGACTTTCTGCCGAAGGTCAAGATCGAGGCGGCTGTGTCCGACGAACTGGTCGAACGCGTGATCGAAGCCGTCGAGGGCGCAGCCCGGACCGGCAAGATCGGCGACGGCAAGATCTTTGTCTACAACCTCGAGCAGGTCGTTCGCATCCGCACCGGCGAAACCGGCCGCGAAGCCCTCTGATTTCAAGC
>SEGN01000298.1 GCA_004211245.1 Variovorax sp. | reverse complement strand
TGGAACTGCACCACCAAAGGCACGATCAGCAGCGCCACGATGTTGATGATCTTGATCAGCGGGTTGACGGCCGGGCCGGCCGTGTCCTTGTAGGGGTCGCCCACCGTGTCGCCCGTGACGGCGGCCTTGTGCGCCTCGCTGCCCTTGCCGCCGTGGTGGCCGTCCTCGATGTACTTCTTGGCGTTGTCCCACGCGCCGCCGCCGGTGCACATCGAGATGGCGACGAACAGGCCGGTGACGATGGTGCCCATCAGCAGGCCGCCGAGTGCCTTTGGCCCCAGGATCAATCCGACCAGAATGGGTACGACCACCGGCAGCAGCGACGGGATCATCATTTCCTTGATGGCCGCGCCGGTCAGCATCCCGACGGCCTTGCCGTACTCGGGCTTGGCGGTGCCTTCCATGATGCCGGGAATGTCGCGGAACTGGCGCCGCACCTCTTCCACCACCGCGCCTGCTGCGCGGCCGACGGCCTCCATTGCCATCGCACCGAAGAGGTAGGGGATCAGACCGCCGATGAACAGGCCGACGATCACCATCGGATCGCTCAGGTTGAAGTCGATCGCCAGGCCGTAGCCCTCGAGCTTGTGCGTGTAGTCGGCGAACAGCACCAGCGAAGCGAGGCCGGCCGAGCCGATGGCATAGCCCTTGGTCACGGCCTTGGTGGTGTTGCCGACCGCGTCCAGCGGGTCGGTGACCGCGCGCACGCTGTCGGGCAAGTCGCTCATCTCGGCGATGCCGCCGGCGTTGTCGGTGATCGGGCCATAGGCGTCGAGCGCGACCACGATGCCGGCCATGCTCAACATGGCCGTGGCCGCGACCGCGATGCCGAACAGGCCAGCCAGCGAGTAGGACGCCAGGATCGCGATGCAGACGAAGATCACCGGCCAGGCCGTGGAACGCATCGACACGCCCAGGCCGGCGATGATGTTGGTGCCGTGGCCCGTGGTCGAGGCTTGCGCAATGTGCTGCACCGGCTTGTACTGCGTGCCGGTGTAGTACTCGGTGATCCACACCAGCGCCGCGGTCAGCACGAGGCCGACAGCGCAGGCGCCGAACAGTTTCATGACGCTGCCGGTCGGCGCGATGGCGTTGTCGGGAATCAGCCAGCTCGTGACGAACCAGAACGCGATCAGCGACAGGATGCCTGCCACGGCAAGGCCCTTGTAGAGCGCCGGCATCACGTTGACCATGCCCGGCGATGCCTTGACGAAGAAGCAGCCGATGATCGACGCGATGATCGACACGCCGCCGAGCGCCAGCGGGTACAGCACCGCGTTGACCGGCGCCGCCGTCACCATCAGCGCACCGAGCACCATGGTGGCGATCAGCGTGACCGCATAGGTCTCGAACAGGTCGGCCGCCATGCCGGCGCAGTCGCCGACGTTGTCGCCCACGTTGTCGGCGATCACGGCCGGGTTGCGCGGGTCGTCTTCAGGAATCCCAGCTTCGACCTTGCCCACCAGGTCGGCACCGACGTCGGCGCCCTTGGTGAAGATGCCGCCTCCCAGCCGCGCGAAGATCGAGATCAGCGACGAGCCGAACGCAAAGCCGATCAGCGGATTGAGCAACGAAGCGAGGCTCTTGTCCGGCGTCAGCGCGCCGTTGCCGGCCAGGAACCAGTAGAAGCACGAGACGCCCAGCAGCCCGAGGCCGACCACCAGCATGCCGGTGATCGCGCCGCCGCGGAATGCCACGTCCAGCGCCGGGCCGATGCCTTGCGTGGCGGCCTGCGCGGTGCGCACGTTGGCACGCACGGAGACGTTCATGCCGATGAAGCCGCAGGCGCCCGACAGCACCGCGCCGATGATGAAGCCGACGGCGGTGGTGACGTCCAGGAAGAATGCGATCAACACGGCCAGCACGACGCCGACGACCGCGATGGTCGTGTACTGCTTGGCCAGGTAGGCCGAGGCGCCTTGCTGGATCGCTGCTGCGATCTCCTGCATTCGCGCGTTGCCGGGGTCCTTCGCCAGGATCCAGCTGCGGGCCCAGAAGCCGTAGCCCACGGCCACGAGGCCGCAGACGATGGCGAGTATCAGGGGGGTGTTGCCGATCATGCTTTGCATCTCCAGTAGTTCGTTGCGACTTGTGGAGACGAAAGCCCGGTTCCTGCGTGCAACGCATACGGGGTCTGGGCTTCCGTCGCGTTGCTTCCTCGAAGTTCGCGCCGCAACTTGCGGAGAACCGATTGGCCAACAGCGGCAATTTACAGGCAAAAGTCACGTTCTGTGCGACCGGTCTGTGACACGGTCAGTAAACTTCGGGTTTGTCCGAATCCCGCGCCCTTCCTTCAATCAACACATCAAAGACATGTCCTTCGACAAAGTTTCCCCCGGCAAGAACATTCCCGACGCATTCAATGTCGTGATCGAGATCCCGATGAACTCGGATCCGATCAAGTACGAGGTCGACAAGGAATCCGGCGCGCTGTTCGTCGATCGTTTCATGACGACCGCGATGTACTACCCCGCCAACTATGGCTACGTGCCGCAGACGCTCTCCGGCGACGGCGACCCGGTGGATGTCCTGGTCATCGCCCCGTACCCGTTGCTGCCGGGCGTGGTCGTGCCATGCCGTCCGCTCGGGATCCTGATGATGGAAGACGAAGCCGGCGTCGATGGCAAGGTGCTGGCCGTGCCCACCACCAAGGTGTTGCCGATCTACAGCCACTGGAAGTCGATCGACGACGTGAACCCGATGCGCCTGAAGGCCATCAGCCATTTCTTCGAGCACTACAAAGACCTGGAAGAAGGCAAGTGGGTCAAGATCCTCGGCTGGGAAGGCATCGACGCAGCGAAGAAGGAAGTGGTCGACGGCATCGCGGCGTACAAGCCGGCCGGCAAGGCCTGACCGTCTTTGCGCGACCGAACAGGGCGCCTGCATCGGAAGATGCAGGCGCTTTTTGCTGCGCGCTTCGTCACGGGTGTGTGCGAAAGTTACCGTGACGGGCAAGAAATAACCACATGGTATTTAGTAAGACTGATTGGTATATATTTCAGCCACACCAGTTTTTGGTGTGAATCGATCCTCAACTTAGGAGCCATCCATGAAGAAGACTTTGATTGCCCTGGCGTTCGCCGCCGGCACTGTGACCGCTTTCGCGCAGGACATCGTCGACACCGCTGTGAAGGCCGGCAACTTCAAGACCCTCGTGACTGCGGTGCAGGCCGCCGGGCTGGTCGACACGCTCAAGGGCCCGGGCCCGTTCACCGTGTTCGCGCCGACCGACGAGGCCTTCGCCAAGGTGCCCAAGGCCCAGCTGGATGCCTTGCTGGCGGACAAGGCCAAGTTGACCAAGGTGCTGACCTACCACGTGGTGCCGGGCGCGGTGATGGCCAAGGACGTGAAGCCCGGCATGGTGAAGACGGTGGAAGGCGGCAGCCTGACCCTGGCCACCACCGGCGGCGTCACGGTCAACGGCGCCAAGGTGGTGGCTGCCGATGTGAAGGCCAGCAACGGCGTGATCCACGCCGTCGACACGGTGCTGATGCCCAAGTAGGGCGGCCTCAGGCGGGTGGCGCCCTGAACGGGCTCCGCTCGTCCAGGTGCTCCATGTAGTTGGCGATGCCTTCGCCCTCACGCGCGAGGAAGCGCTCGACGGCGTCTGCGAACGAGGGATGCGCGAGCCAGTGGGCGCTGGTGGTCCTGACGGGCATCAAGGCGCGCGCCATCTTGTGCTCGCCCTGTGCGCCGCCCTCGAAGCGCTGCACGCCGTGGGCGATGCACCACTGCAGCGGCTGGTAATAGCAGGCCTCGAAGTGCAGGCAGTCGACCCGCTCGATCGCTCCCCAGTACCGGCCATAGGCCACCTCCGGCCCGCCGTTGGCGCCATCCGCAGACAGCGCGGCATCGAAGTCGGACCATCCCGAGTTGGTCCAGTGAAACTGGACGGTGTGGCGCAGCATCAATCCCGCGTCCGCACATGCGCCCACGTCCTCGTCCGCGCCGAACAGAAGGTGCAGGGACGACAGCTCCATTTGTTCGCACCACTGGACAAGCCCTTGGATAAGCAGCGCGCGGCTCTGGGCGTCCCGCGCCAGCAGGCGGGCGCCCGGCACCGGCGTGAACGGCACCGCGATCACGGCTTTCGGGTAGTAGGCGAGGCCGTGCTGTTCGTAGGCGTTGGCCCAGGCCCAGTCGAAAACGTACTCGCCGTACGAATGATCCTTGACGTAGAGCGGGCAGGCGCCGGTCATCTGCCCGCCTTGCCATAGCGCGGCGAACGAGGCCGTCCAGCCGCTGGCCGGCACGGCGCTGCCGCTTTCGTGCAAGGCGGTCAGGTACTCGTGGCGCATGAACGGGCTCGGTGCAGCCTGTTGCGCGAGCAGCGCGTTCCAGGCGACCGGATCGATCTCGGAGGGCGCCGGGTGGATGCGAAGGATGGTGTCGTCGGCCACGGACTGGTTCGGCTTGTTCACGGTTTGCGCGCACCCAGATACTCGGCAATCCAGATGCCGCTCAGGACCAGCGCCAGCGCGACGGCGTGGTAGGCCGAGAGCGGCTCCCCGAGCACCAGCACCGCGAGCAACGGTCCGAAGATCGGCACCAGGTTCAGGAAGACGCCTGCGCGGGCCGGACCAATCAGCGTCACGGCACGGATGAAGGTGAGCTGTGACACATACGAGGGCAGCAGCCCGATGAACAGCACCAGCAGCAGGCCCTTGGCAGTGGGCACGATGAAGTTGCCCATCGCGACCTCGGCCGCCAGCAGCGGCAACGACACGATGCTCGCCACCAGGGCGGTCGCGGCGAAGAACACGATGGCCGGCACGGCGGGCCGGCGCCGCAGGCCCAGCGCGTAGAAGGTGTAGAGCAGGCTGGCGATCACCATCCAGACGTCGCCGATGTTGAAGGCGAACTCGGCCAGCCTCGCGAGTTGGCCCTGCGCTGCGATCACCACGATGCCGGCCAGCGTGACCGCCACCCCGACCATCTGCAGCGCCGTGATGCGGGTGCGGTACACCCATACGCTGCCCAGCAACACCAGCACCGGGATCGTGCCCTGGATGATGGCGATGTTGATCGCGGTGGTGTGGTGCGCCGCCGTATAGAAAAGTGCGTTGAAACCCGTGAAGCCCAGCGTGCCCATCAGTGCCACGAAACGCCAGTGCGGCAGCAGCGCGCGCCAGTGCGTCGCGATCTCGCGGCGCGCCGTCAGCCCGAGCGCGGCGCAGCAGACGATCCACCGCGCCGTGGTCACGAACATCGGAGACGCCTCGCCCACGGCGAGCCGGGCCGCGACCGCATTGGCGCCCCAGATGAGCGTGGTGAACACCAGCAGCAGCCAGGCCCGGTCGTTGAACCACTCGGCCAGCGGAGCGAAAAAGGGAACGGCGGGTGGACTGTCGGGCATCGGGCCCCGAGCCTAACAGTGCGTGAATGACATCATCGTTCGACCCCTTTTCCGCGATCTATGACACTCCAAATCGCGATCGCGCAGTGCAATTTCGTGGTCGGCGACCTCACCGGCAAGGCCCGGAAAATCATTGATTCGGCTCGCGGCGCGTTGGGCAGGCCGCACGCCTGCTGCTGACCCCCGAGCTGTCGATCTGCGGTTATGCAGCCGAGGATCTGTTCCTCCGGCCGGCCTTCGTCGAGGCGTGCGAGGACGCGGTGAGGTCGGCTCACCACCGGCAACGAGAGTGAGATGGCGACCGCCTACTGCACACTCTACGGCGACATGGCGGGCGGTTTCGCGGTCGTCAAGGGTCTGCTCAAGACCACCGTGTTCGCGCTCGCGCGAACTGCGCCCCGACCAGACCGATCAGGACAGCCTCCCCCGTACGACGTCCTCGACGGCACCTGAGTACAAACGCCGCCAGGCCCCCGTGGGTATCAGGGTCACCCACCGCAGCTTCGGCAAGGATTGGCGTTACCCTATCGCCACCAAGTTCAACGAAACCGCCAGGGGCACCACCGCA
>SEGN01000037.1 GCA_004211245.1 Variovorax sp. | reverse complement strand
ACGTGGTACCACTCCTTCCCATCCCGAACAGGACAGTGAAACGCGTCAGCGCCGATGATAGTGCGGGTTCCCGTGTGAAAGTAGGTCATCGTCAGGCTCTTACAGCCTAGAAAGCCCAACCAATCGGTTGGGCTTTCTTTTTTTGTGCGCGCGCTTTTCAACGATTTTCAATCCGGTCGCCGACCATGGCGGCCGCTCTCGAGAGCACCAACGCCGCAAGCAAATCTTCGCTGATTTCTTCCAGAGCCTCGTGATCGAAGAACCTTGCGCGAATGAGTTCGAAGTAAGAAGTTTCGTGGATCCATTGTGTCCATTCGGTTCGCGAGATCGACTGGACCTCCATCAGCTTGAACTTGATCAATACTTTGAGGGCGTGACGCGCGTGCCTTGAAGGGTCTGCAACTTGGCCTGCCAGTCGGCCCCGCGCAAAACGCAGGGCTTCGACGACGTCGGTGAAAGCGCGGCCGTGGCCAGGGATCACGGTCGATGGCGAAAGGCGTTCGATCAGGTCGAGCGTTGCGGCAACGCATTCGAAAGACGCCTCGCCGATCAGCTCCGGAAAGACCACGCCGAACCCCTTTTCCCACAGGGCATCGGCCGATAGCAGCGTGCGCGAGACCGGCTCGAAAAGAATGATCGAGTGCGGGTCGTGACCTGGTGCGCTGTGCACTTCCCACGCACGGCCGGCAAGCCGCAACGTGGTGCCGGATTCCAGCAGCCCCTGAAAATTGAATCGCGGACATTGCTGGCCAGTAGGCCGGAAGCTCAATGCCTCTTCGTCCCAGTGCGCGACAGACAGAGCTTCGCCTGGCGGGATGCGGGTTCGCAGATTCGGAAATCGTTGTTGAAGGGCGGCGTTACCGCCGCAGTGGTCGCTGTGCAAATGCGTGTTCAGCAACTGGTCCAGCGGCCGCCCCTCGAGCGCGGCCTCTACCAGAGCAAGGGTTTGGGGTGCGTGGGTGCAATAGCCGCTGTCGACCATTGCCGTATCGTCGGGGCCGATCAGGAGAATGTTGTTCGCGGACAGCCAGCCTCGCTCGAGGAGCAGCAGGCCGGGGGGCAGCCCTGGCGTCGTAGTCAATGTACGGACGTTCGGAGTTCCCGGCGCAGGATCTTCCCGACATTGGTCTTGGGCAACGATTCGCGGAACTCGATGAACTTGGGGCGTTTGTAGCCGGTCAACTGATCGTGACAAAACCGCATCACGGATTCTTCGTCGACCGAATGATCCCTGCGTACGACGAAAACCTTGATCGCTTCCCCCTGCTTTTCGTCCGGCACGCCTATCGCGGCGCACTCGATGACACCGGGACACAAGGAGATGACGTTCTCCAACTCATTGGGAAACACGTTGAATCCGCTCACCAGGATCATGTCCTTCTTTCGGTCCACGATCTTGCTGGTTCCGTCCGGCAGCTTGATGGCAATGTCGCCGGTTCGCATGAAGCCATCCGTCGTAAAGGCCTGGGCCGTTTCAGCGGGCTGGTTGTAGTAGCCGACCATCACATTCGGGCCCTTGATGCAAAGTTCGCCGGCCTCGCCGTCGGGCAGCGTATGGCCCTCGTCGTCCTTGATCGCGATCTCGATGCTGGGCAACGGCAGCCCGATGGTGCCGGTGAACGAGGTGTTCATCACTGGATTGTTGGTCCCGATGGCGCATGTTTCGCTCATGCCCCAGCCTTCGATCATCGGACAGCCCGTCACGTCGAACCATTTCTTGGCAGTTCCTTCGGACGCGGCCATCCCGCCGGCCTGCGACACGAAGAGCGTGGAGAAGTCGACGCTCTTGAACTGTGGATGCACGAGCAACGCGTTGAACAATGTGTTGACGGCCGGCAGCATGTGGAAAGGACGCTTCTTGAGCGTGGCGATGAAGCCGTCGAAGTCGCGCGGGTTCGGAATCAAAGTCAGGTGCGAGCCTTGGCGGATCGCCAGCAGGCAGAGCGTCAGCGCGAAGATGTGATACAGCGGCAGCGCGGCAATGCTGTTGACCTTGGAGAGGTCTCCGGCCCGCGCAAGCGCTGGTGTGAACCACGCTTCGGCCTGCAGCGTCGCCGCGATGATGTTGCGATGACTGAGCACGGCGCCCTTCGAGAGGCCGGTGGTGCCGCCTGTGTATTGCAGGAATGCGATCGAATCGAGCGTGCTCGTGTCCGCGGCGAGCTTCCGGCCGCGACCGTCGTTCAACGCACGGGTGAAAGGCGTGACCGTGCGGCCATCGTCGAGCGCCAACTTGTAGGGAGGCACGAGTTTCTTCAGGTGTCGGACGGCCAGCGTGGTCATGGTGCCCTTGAGCCCGCCGAGCATGTCGCCGATCGCCGTGACCACGATGTGCTTGAGCGGCGTGCGGTCGAGCACCTTCTCGAGCGTCGCGCAGAAGTTTTCGAGAATGACGATCGCCGTTGCGCCCGAATCCTTGAGTTGGTGCTCGAGTTCCCGCGCGGTATAGAGCGGATTGACGTTGACACAGGTGTAGCCCGCCCTCAGCACGCCGCTCATCGTGACTGCGAACTGCGGCAGGTTGGGCAGCATGATCGCCACGCGCGCGCCCGGGGCCAGACCCAGCGACTGCAACCAGGCGCCGAGCGCCTTCGATTGCCGGTCCAACTCGCCGTACGACATCCAGCTTTCCATGCACACGGAGAAGGGTCGGTCTGCATAGCGCTGGAACGCCTCGTCGAACAGCTGCCCGAGCGAGCGGTACTGCTCAGGGTGGATCTCGCGTGGCACGTTGGCCGGATAGTTGGACGGGGTCGCCGATGTCTGCATGCAATCTCCTTTGGCGCGGATTGTCGGAGGGCACCAGATCATTCCGCCAGCGGGCTTGTCCTAGTACGGCGCCTTGGCTGCTTTCGTTTCAGGTACCAAGCCTGTGAAAATGCGTGCATGGATGCACTGGACAAGCTGGATCGCCTCATATTGCGCACGCTGCAAGCGGATGGCCGGGCAACCTACGAACAGTTGGCCGAACAGGTCAGCCTCTCGCCCAGCGCGGTGCTGCGCCGGGTCAAGCGCCTGGAAGAGAACCGCGTGATCGACCGTTACGTGGCGCTCGTACAGCCCGAGGCCGTGGGACTCAGCCTTACCGCCTATTTGAACGTCCGGCTGGAAAAGCACACAGAGACGCACAAGCGCAATCCGATGGATTTGTTTCGCGCGAGCGTGCAAACCTGGCCCGAAGTGGTCGAATGCGCGGCGTTGACGGGTGATATGGACTATCTGCTGCGGGTCGTCGTGGCCGACATGGCGCACTACAGCCGGTTCATCATGGACACGCTGCTCAAGCATCCCAGTGTCGAAGACTGCAAGACGAGCTTCGTTCTGGACCGTGTCAAGGCCACCACGGCGGTGCCGGTCTGAAGAATGGGGCAGTCTTGATTCCCGCCGATGCCACAGTGACCGGTATTTCGTCACCGATCGGCGGGTTATCGGTTTTGGCTGACTTGCATGCTAGGGGAAAACCCTTACATTGGATGCATGCTCTATGCAAGTTCCATCCTCAAGGCCTCGCTGGGGGCCGGATCGTTCCTCAAGGCACCCATGCTTGAGTCGCGTCCGCCCGGCGAGCCACCGCAGTCGCCCGTGCTGGTGCCGATCCGATCCATCGGCCCCGGGGAGCGCGAGCGCATCGAACGCCACCTCTTGGACCTCGACGCCCATGACCGTTATTTGCGCTTCGGCTATGCGGCTTCGGACGAGCAGGTCCAGCGCTATGTTGCGGCGCTCGATTTCGACCGCGACGAGGTGTTCGGTATCTACAACCGCCGGCTCGAGCTCATCGCGATGGCGCACGTGGCTTTTGCGCCGTCGGACCAACCCAATGACTGCGCCGAGTTCGGCGTGTCGGTCGCCAAGCATGCACGCGGTCGCGGCTATGGCGCGCGCCTGTTCGAGCGTGCCGTCGTCACCGCGCGCAATGAAGGGGTGGGCATGCTGTTCATCCATGCCTTGAGCGAGAACCAGGCGATGCTGAAGATCGCGCGGAAGGCCGGTGCCACCGTCGTGCGCAGCGGCTCGGAATCGGAGGCCCACCTGCAACTGCCGCTGGCCACTTTCGACAGCCGCATGAGCGAGATCGCGCTGGACCACTTCGCCGAAGTCGACTTCCAGCTCAAGACGCGGGCCAAGCAGTTCTGGGCTTTCCTGTCGAGCCTGCAGGAGATCCGCCAGGGCGTTCGCGCCGCGCGCGAGAAGTCGGCGCAGTAAGCGGCCGTTTCTGCCGGGAGGCTGCAGCCTTTCCGGTATCCTTGCGCTTCCCCAACTCCGCCCTCCCGCAGTGGCCGAACCTCACCCTGAGCGCACCCCCGTCGAACGGGAAGACAAGCGCAGCTTTCTCCAAAAGCTGGCCGAATTCATTCACCCCGGCCCGGACTCGCGCGACGAGCTGATCGAGACGCTGGCCGACGCCGAAGACAACCACGTGATCGGCGCCGAGTCGCGCGTGATGCTCGAAGGGGTGCTGCGCATGGCCGACATGACGGCCGGCGACGTGATGGTTGCCGCACCGCGCATGGACTTGCTCGATATCGATGCGCCACTGGACGCCCTGATCCATCTCGTGATCGACACCGCGCACTCGCGCTTTCCGGTGTACGAGGGCGAGAAGGAAAACATCATCGGGATCCTGCTGGCGAAAGACCTGCTGAAGCTGCAGCGCTCCCCCTCCCTGAACATCCGCGCCTTGTTGCGTCCGGCCACTTTCATTCCGGAGAGCAAAGGCCTGAACGACCTGTTGCGCGAGTTTCGCGGCAACCGCAACCACCTGGCCATCACGATCGACGAGTTTGGCCGCGTCGCCGGGCTCATCACCATCGAGGACGTGCTCGAGCAGATCGTGGGCGAGATCGAGGACGAGTTCGACATCGGCGAGGACGAAGGCGACATTTTCGGTCTGGCCGACCATACCTACCGCGTGTCGGGCGACACCCCGATCGAGCGCGTGGCCGAGTCCTTCGGCATCGAGTTCGACGAGGAGGCGCTGAGCGAAGACTTCGACACCATCGGCGGGCTCATCGCCCACGAGATGGGTCACGTACCGAAGCGCGGAGAGCACCACGCGCTCGGCGGCTTCGACTTTGTCGTGCTGCACACCAAGGGCGGCGCGGTGCGCTGGTTCAAGGTTTCGCCGGCGCGCAGCGAAGACGCAGGCGATTGAAAGCCCTGCTGCTTCGTGCGCTGGGTTTCGGGCTGACGGCGCTGGCGCAGGCCGCGTCCATCGCCTGGCCCGGCAACGGGCAGCCGCTCTGGTGGCTGCAACTGCTTTCCATGGCCGCGCTGGTCTGGCAACTCGACGCGCTGCGCGCGGGCCCGGCGTCTGCAGCGGGGCGTCGCGGCTTTCTCTTCGGCTGGCTGTTCGCCACGGCCTGGCTTTGCGGCATCTTCTGGTGGCTCTTCATTTCGATGCACACCTACGGCGGGTTGCCCGCGCCGCTGGCCGCGCTCGCCGTGGCCGCGTTGGCGGCAGGGCTGGGGCTCTACTACGCCGTCGCGTGTGCCGTCTTCGTCGCGTGGGCGCCTGACCGCTGGGCGCTGCGCGCCCTGTTTTTCATGGCGCTCTGGACGCTGGCCGAGCTGTTGCGCGGGCACTGGTTCACCGGATTCCCCTGGGGCGCCATCGGCTATGCGCACGTCGAGGGCCCGCTGGCGCTGCTCGCGCCGCTGGTCGGCGTCTATGGCATCGGCGCGGTCGCGGCGTTCGTCGGCGCGGCGATCGCGCAGTTCCTCCGGATCGACCATCGCCGCCGGCAGTCGTGGCTCGCACCGGCGGGCCTGGTGCTGGCATTGGCGGGCGCGGCCTTCGTTGGCGCTCGGCCGGGCCTGGAGGCTTCCGGCGCCGACAAGGCCGCCGCGCCGCAACGGCTGCAGGTCGCGCTGCTTCAGGGCAACATCCCCCAGGACGAGAAGTTCATCCCGGGCGGCGGGGTCGCGACCGCGCTGGACTGGTACGGCATGCAATTGCGAGATGCCACGGCGCCGCTGGTGGTCACACCGGAAACCGCCGTGCCGTTGCTGCCGCGTCAGCTGCCACCGGGCTATCTCGAGGCCGTCGCGGCGCGCTATGCGAGCGGCAACCAGGCGGCGATCGTCGGCCTGCCCCTGGGCGACCCGCGCGGCTACACCAACACCGTGCTGGGTTTCCAGCCCGGCGCCGCGACCACCTACCGGTACGACAAGCACCACCTCGTGCCATTCGGCGAGTTCGTGCCGGGACTGTTTCGCTGGTTCACGGCGATGATGAACATTCCGCTGGCCGACTTCCGCAGCGGGGGCCTGGCGCAGCCCACCTTCGATTGGCAGGGCCAGCGCATCGCGCCCAACATCTGCTACGAGGACCTGTTCGGCGAGGAGATCGGCGCCGGCTTTCGCGATGCGGCCACGGCGCCGACCATCCTCCTCAATGTGAGCAACATCGCCTGGTTCGGCGACAGCATCGCCATCGACCAGCACCTGGCCATCTCGCGCATGCGCGCACTCGAGTTCCAGCGGCCAATGGTGCGCGCCACCAACACCGGCGCCACCGTGGTCATCGACCATCGAGGCCGGGTGACCGACGCGTTGCCGAGGCTCACGCGCGGCGTGTTGGTGGCCGAGGTGGAGGGCCGCAGCGGATACGTGACGCCGTACGGTCGCTGGGTCTCGCGGGTCGGCCTCTGGCCGCTGTGGCTCGGCGCGCTGCTGGTGATTGCCGCCACGGGCGCGTTGCGGCGCCGTGGCGCTGCCGCCGCGCCCTAGCACGCCGCACGGTGCCGGGCGTTCAGCGCTGGCGTTGCCGGTGCCGCGCAAACTCCAGACCGGCCACGCACACGCCCGCCCATGCCAGCCCGGAGAGCAGGCCGGCGGCCACGTCGCTCGCGAAATGCACGCGAAGGAACACGCGGCTGCAGGCAACGCCGAGCACCAGCGCAACGGCGCCCATCGCGGCCGCGGCATGAAAACGCGGCGGCAGCAGGCGCAGTGACAGGTACAGCAACATGCCGTAGGCCACCATGGCGCCCGAGCTGTGGCCGCTCGGAAAGCTGAAGCCGGTGGCCTGTGCCACCAGGCCATGGTCATGCAGCGGGCGCACCCGCTCGAACACCCTTTTGAGCAAAGGATTCAGCAGGGCGTTGCCGCCGAGCGCCAGCGTCCAGCCGATCGCCAGCAGGCGCTCCCGGCGGGCCCACAATGCCACGGCCACCACCAGTCCCAGCAACGCCAGCACCGGCGGGTCGCCCAGGTGCGTCAGCCACGCAAAACTTCGAAGCGCCTGGGTCGGCGTGTGCTGCGCGATGGCATCGGCCAGCGCCTGGTCGGCCAGCGCCATCGTGCGGTCAGGGCCGAGCCGGCGGGCGATGACGGCAAACAGGCTGGCCGCGCCGACGATCAGTCCGAAGCCGGCGGCGAACGCCATCAGCAGCCTTGCAATCGTGGGCGGTGGCGCGTCGTCCGCCGCGTTCCGGGCGACACGCCGACGGTGCACCAGCGCCCCCACCACGCCGGCCAGTGCCATCGCCGCCATCACGGCGCCGAGGAAGGCCGGCAATGCGTGTTCGCCGAGCGCCTGCGCGAACGCAACCCACGGCACCGCTTCAACGGGCATGCGATGGCACGGCGGTGCTCGCCAGCGACAGGGTCTGAATCGACCGCGGTTCGAAACGTGCAGCATCCGCCGCACAGTCCCAGCGCTCGACCGTGCATTGCCGCGCGTCCGGATGCGGCGCGTAGCGGATCAGGTTGACGGAATTCGGGGCCCCGGAGCGCACCCGTGTCGACAGAGCCGTGCCAGCCTGCACCGCCCAGAGCGCGCGGGTCAACGCCGGAAACGTCTCCTGCAACGGGCGTACGAACGGCAGGTGGATGTGGCCGCCCAGCACCAGGTCGGCGCCCGCCTCGGCCCAGCGCGCGACGGCCCGTGCCCGCCCGCGCAGCAGGTTCGACGCGTCCTCCGGCAGCGTCACCGTCACCGGTTGGTGCACCGCCACGACACGCAACTGCTGCGGTGCGGCGCGCATCAGCCGGGCCGCCACCCGCTCGATCTGCTCTGTCGACACCTCGCCGTCCTGGTGGCGGTACCAGCGCGTGGTGTTGACCGCGAGCGCCAGGCAATCATCCGATTCGAACACCGGTTGCAGGTCCGCCCCGAACGCCTGGCGATAGCGCCCGTACGGATCGAGCAGGCGGGCGCCGAGTGCGTACAACGGGATGTCGTGGTTGCCCGGCAAGGCGAGCACGGCGGGTGCGCCGAGCGAATCGACGAAGGCGCGCGCAGCGGCGAACTGTGCACGCGTGGCGCGCTGCGTGATGTCGCCCGAGAGCACCACCAGATCCGGCGCCTGTGCGCGCGCCAGCGCGTGCAGGGCTTTCGCCACGCGCGCCTGCTCGGTGCCGAAATGCGGGTCGGAGATCTGCAGCAGCACGAGGCTCATTGGCGCGTCGCCTCCAGTTCCGGTGCGACCTCCGGACGCACCAGCCACAGCGGTTCGGGCGAGACGCGAAAGTGCAGGGGCATCTGCATCCAGCCGATTTCGCCATCGGTCGCCACCTTCACGCGTCGGCGGTACCGCATCGGCTGTACCTCGAGCGACTCGAAGGTGAAGCTTTCGACGCTGTCGGCATCGCCCAGGCGCCCCAGCGCGCCGCGCGCCAGGAGCCCCAGCATGGCGAACGCGCCCTGTGGCTTGAGTGCGATGGCCGCGAGTTGCCCCTGCTCCGGCGCATCCGCGTCGGCCAGCCCGACCTGGTGCATCTGCAGTGCGTTGTTGGCAACGAACAGGGTCTGCGTGCGGATGTTGCGCTGCTTGCCGTGCCATGCCATGTGCAGGTGCCACGGGCGCTCGCCGCGCATCACCGTCACCAGGCCCGACCAGAAGGCCACCCAGCGGTGCCGGCCGTACTGGGCCTTGAATGCCTCGCGGTCCTCGAGCAACTTGGCGTAGAGCCCCATGCTCGCGTTGACCAGGAACACACGGTCGTTCACCAGGCCGACCTGCACGGCGCGGGGCGTCTCGTTCAGCAGCACCCGCAGCGCCTCCGCCGTGTCCGACGGAATGCCGTGGGTGCGGCTGAAGTAGTTGAAGGTGCCCTGCGGCAGCACACCGAACGCACAGCCGCTGCCGAGCGTCGCCTGTGCCACGGCGTTGATGGTGCCATCGCCGCCGGCTGCAACCACCACGCCCTGCAGTTCGCGCGCCCGCTGGACCGCCTCGCGGATCAGCGGCTGCAGTTGCCCTGGCGCATCCACTTCGTAGAGGCGGTAGTCGCGGCCCGCGGCGGCACATCCCGCCTCGATCGCCAGCCGGGCGTCGGAGGCGACACCACTGCCCGATGCGGCGTTCAGGACGATCAGCAACGACGGTTGGGAAGCAATGGCGAGCGGCGTCATGAGGGGCGGCAGCAAGTGCGACCAAAGCCTTGCTTATCGACGTGTCGCCATGGCGGCACCGGCGGGCAATGGCGCAACTGCGTGTCGGAGAGGGCCGCCGCCCCGACCGGCCATCAGTGACCCATGCGCACCAGCGTGCCGGGGCGGGCCCCGGTGACGGTGCCGTCGCGCTGCACCGCCTGCCCGGCCACCCACGTGCCGCGGTAGCCGGTCGCCTTCTGCAGGAAGCGCTTGCCGCCGGCGGGCAGGTCGGCCACGAGCCTGGGCGCACCGACGCCGAGCTCGGAAGGGTCGATCAGGTTGAAGTCCGCGCGCAGTCCCACCTTCAGCGTGCCACGGTCCTTCAGGCCCAGGTAGTCGGCATTGCGTTGCGTCAGCATCCGCACCACGGTTTCGACCGCCAGGCGTCCTTCCTTCCGGTCGCGCGCCCAATGGGTGAGCATGAAAGTGGTGAAACTCGCGTCGCAGACCGTGCCGACATGTGCGCCTGCATCGCTCAGGCCTGCCAGCGCGCGTGGGTGCCGCAGCATCTCGCCGAGCACGTCGAGCGAGCCGGCGTTGTAGTTGAAGATGGGAAAGTAGATCAGGTGGTCGCCGTCCCCGCCGGCCAGGTGGTCATACAGCGCCGCCATCGGCGAGATGCCGCCCTGCTTTGCGCGCACCAGGAAGCTCTGCATCACCGAGGGCTCGTAGTCAGGCATGGGGCCAAGCGGGAACATGCGCCCGCTGATCATGTCGATGCGCGCCAGCAGCAGGTCGACCAGCGGCGGAATCGCGGTGCCGTCGCCGGCCAGGCGCTCCGACTTTTCGCCGAGGATGCGGGCCTTGCGGGCCGGCTCGCGCAATGCGGCAGCGCGCTCGGCGAGTGGCAGGTGGGCGACTTCCTTGTAGCCGGGGAAGCCCATGAACGGATGGAAGCTCGCGTCCAGACCGATGATCACGCCGATCCCGCGCGCGGCGGTCTGCAGGTAGAGCGGCAGGCCCTGCGCCACGCAGGCTTCGACCCGATCGCGGATCGCGATGTACTGCTCGGCGCCGGGGTCGCGCTGCAGCCAGGTCATCGACAGCGGACGCCCGCAGGCCCGGGCGACCTGCTCGATGAGCGCGAACTCGCGGTCGAAGTGCTCCGCGCCGCGCAGCAGGTCGAAGTCGCTCACACATTGCACGACGCCGTGGTTCAGGCCGTCGAAGGCCGAGACGATCCCGGCGAGTTCGGCCGCGCTGGCTTCGGAGGCCGGCGTTTCGCGCCCTTCGGAAGTGCGATGGTTGTCGCTGCGCCCCGTGCTGAAGCCGGCGGCGCCTGCGTGGAGTGCCTCGCGCAGCAGCGCGCGCATGTCGTCGATGTCCTCCGCCGTCGCGGCCTGCTGCGCGACGGCGCGCTCGCCCATCACGTACATGCGCAGCGGGTCGTGCGGCACCTGGACCAGGTAGTCGAGGCTGCGCGGCGTGGCCGCGAGCGCATCCATGTACTGCGGGAAGCTCTCCCAGTTCCAGCGAATGCCTTCGTGCAGCGCCGCGCCCGGAATGTCTTCGACGCCTTCCATGAGCTTGACCAGGTCGTCTTCGCGGCCCGGCCGCACGGGCGCGAAGCCGACGCCGCAATTGCCCATCACCACGGTCGTCACGCCGTGGTGGATGCTGGGCGAGAAGCTGTCGTCCCAGGTGGCCTGGCCGTCGTAGTGCGTGTGGATGTCGATGAAGCCCGGCGTGACCCAGGCGCCACGCGCATCGATGGTTTCGCGCGCCGTGCCTGCAAGTTCGCCGGGCGTCCGGCCGATCGCCGTGATCAGGCCGCCCTGCACCGCGATGTCGGCCGTGAAGGGCGCGGCCCCGGTGCCGTCGATGACGGTGCCGTTCTCAATGAGCAGGTCGTGCTGCATCTTTTCGTCTCCAGAAGAATGCGAGCGCGAGCCCGCTCACGATGTGCCAGATGCCCCAGAGGCTGGCGATCAGCACCATGCCGAGGTCGCTGTTGAACTGCACCGCGATGATGCCCAGCGCCAGGCCCGAGTTCTGCATGCCGCCCTCGATCATGACGGCGCGGCGGTCGAACTCGCTCACGCGCATGGCGAGGCCGGTGAGGTAGCCGAACAGCAGGCCGCTGGCGTTGTGCAGCACCACGATGGCCAGCAGCGGCAGCAGCCCGAGTGTCAGCAACTGGCGCTCCTTGACGAGCCCGGCCACGATGAAGGCCAGCAGCGCCACGAGCGAAAAATTGGCCAGCGGCTTCTGCAGCCTCTTCGACAGCGCGGGTTTGAAGTGCGTGAGAGAGAGCCCGAGCGCCATCGGGACGGCCAGCAACAGCAGCAGGCTGATCCAGATGTCCGACGGGTCGATCGCCAGGGTGCGCAGCCAGCTCGCCGTCGCAGGATTGCTGGCGACCATCCAGCTGAAGTTGAACGGCGTGGCCACCAGCGCGATCAGGCTGGCCACCGCCGACACACTGACCGAAAGCGCCGTGTTGCCGTGGCCGAAATGGGTGATGACGTTGCTGAGCGAGCCGCCGGGGCAGGCCGCGACCAGGATCATCGCGACCTCGATGTCGGGCGGCAGATCGAGCACCAGCGTGGCGAGCCAGGTGCCGACAGGCAGCAGAATGAATTGCGGGATCAGCCCGCAGACCACGGCGCGCGGCGTGTGGGCCACCCGCCGGAAGTCGTCCACCTTCAGCTCCAGCGCGACCGAAAACACCATCGTGGCCAGCACCAGACTCAGAACCAGTTGTTGTGTACTCAAGCGCCGTCTCCTCCACGCGCGGCGAGCTTAACCGGCATCGCAGCGGCGCCGCCCCCGTAAAATCACCCCTTTCGCGGGCCGGGCCCGCGCTCCGTTCCCTTGTCCGGCCATGCGCCGGTCCGCTTCATGTTGACCTTCCAGCAAATCATTCTCAAATTGCAGTCGTACTGGGCCGAGCAAGGCTGCGCGCTGCTGCAGCCCTATGACATGGAGGTCGGCGCGGGCACCTCGCACACCGCCACTTTCCTGCGCGCCCTCGGCCCGGAACCCTGGAAGGCCGCGTACGTGCAGCCGAGCCGCCGCCCCAAGGACGGCCGCTACGGGGAGAACCCGAACCGCCTGCAGCACTACTACCAGTACCAGGTCGTGCTCAAGCCCGCGCCGTCGAACATCCTGGAGCTGTACCTCGGTTCGCTCGAAGCGCTGGGCTTCGACCTGAAGAAGAACGACATCCGCTTCGTGGAAGACGACTGGGAGAACCCCACGCTCGGCGCCTGGGGCCTGGGCTGGGAGGTCTGGCTCAACGGCATGGAGGTGACGCAGTTCACCTACTTCCAGCAGGTCGGCGGCATCGACTGCAGGCCCATCACGGGTGAAATCACCTACGGTCTCGAGCGCCTGGCCATGTACCTGCAGGGCGTGGACAACGTCTACAACCTGACGTGGACCGACGGGTTGACCTATGGCGACGTCTACAAGCAGAACGAAGTCGAACAGTCGACCTACAACTTCGAACACTCGGATGCCGACTTCCTCTTCACCGCCTTCAACGCGCACGAGAAGCAGGCCAGACACCTGATGGAAGCGCAACTCGCGCTGCCCGCTTACGAACAAGTGCTGAAGGCGGCGCACAGCTTCAACCTGCTGGATGCGCGCGGTGCCATCAGCGTGACCGAACGCGCCGCCTACATCGGGCGCATCCGCAACCTTGCGCGCAGCGTGGCGCAGAGCTACTACGACAGCCGCGAACGGCTCGGCTTTCCGCTCGCGCCACGCGAGTGGGTGGCGCAAATGCCGCAGAAGAAGGCGGCCTGATCCATGAGCACTGCAATCAAGAATCTGCTGGTCGAGCTGTTCGTCGAGGAACTGCCGCCCAAGGCATTGAAGAAGCTCGGCGATGCGTTCGCCGGTGTGCTGCGCGAGCAGCTCGTGGCCCAGGGCCTGGCCGATGCGGGCAGCGCGCTGACCGCGTTCGCTTCGCCGCGCCGACTCGCTGCGCACGTCACCGCTGTTTCGGAGCAGGCGGTCGACCGTGCCGTCTCGCAAAAGCTCATGCCCGTGGCCGTGGGGCTCGATGCCTCTGGCAATGCCACGCCCGCGCTGCTCAAGAAGCTGACGGCCATCGGGGCCGATGCCTCCGCCGTGCCAGGCCTCAAGCGCGCGCCGGACGGCAAGGCCGAGGCGCTGTTCTACGAAAGCACCGTGACCGGCGCCACGCTGGCCGAGGGCTTGCAGAAGGCGCTGGCCGAGGCCATCGCCAGGCTGCCGATTCCGAAGGTGATGAGCTACCAGCTCGAGACCCACTGCGAGCTGCCCGGCTGGAGCAGCGTGAGTTTCGTGCGCCCGGCCCACGGTCTGGTCGCGCTGCACGGCAGCGAGGTGGTCGCGGTGGAGGCGCTCGGCCTCCGGTCGGGCCGCGCCACGCACGGCCACCGCTTCGAAGCGAAGGTCGATCCCATCGTGCTGCGCGACGCCGACAGCTATCCGCAGCAGCTCGCAAGCGAGGGTGCGGTGATCGCGAGCTTCGGCGCGCGGCGCGACGAGATCGCACGGCAACTGGCCGCGGCGGCCGCCCGGGTCGGCAACGGTGCCAGGCCGATCGAGGACGATGCGCTGCTCGACGAAGTGACCGCGCTGGTCGAGCGTCCCAACGTGCTGACCTGTGCCTTCGAGGCCGAGTTCCTTTCCGTGCCGCAGGAGTGCCTGATCCTGACGATGAAAGCCAACCAGAAGTACTTTCCGCTGGTGGATGCACAGGGCAAGCTTACCGACCGCTTCCTCGTGGTGAGCAACATCTCGCCCGACGACGCGAGTGCGGTGATCCAGGGCAACGAGCGCGTGGTGCGGCCCCGACTGGCGGACGCCAAGTTCTTCTTCGACCAGGACCGCAAGAAGTCGCTGGCCTCGCGCGTCGAGTCGCTCGGCAAGGTGGTCTATCACAACAAGCTCGGCACGCAGGGCGAGCGCGTGACGCGCGTGATGCACATCGCACGCGCCATTGCCGAGAAGCTGGGCGACGCCAGGCTCGCGGCGCAAGCCACCCAGGCCGCGCAGTTGGCCAAGGCCGACCTGGTGACCGACATGGTCGGCGAGTTCCCCGAACTGCAGGGCACGATGGGCCGCTACTACGCACTGCACGACGGGCTCGACGCGGCCGTGGCCGACGCCATCGAAGACCACTACAAGCCGCGCTTCGCCGGCGACACGCTGCCGCGCGGCGAGGTCGGCGTGGCGGTGGCGCTGGCCGACAAGCTCGAGACGCTGGTCGGCATGTTCGGCATCGGCAACCTGCCGACCGGCGACCGTGACCCGTTCGCGCTGCGCCGCCACGCGCTCGGTGTGGTGCGCATGCTGATCGAGAAGAAGCTGCCGCTGCAGTTCCACGAACTGACCCGGCTGGCGTTCGACGCCTTCCCGGCCGGTCTGTTGCAGGACGCCGCGGTGGCGATCGACGAATTCCTCGTCGAGCGGCTCAAGGGCTATCTCAGGGAAGGCGGCTTTGCACCCGCCGAGGTCGATGCCGCCATCCATGCGCAGAAACTCGGCCTGTGGTCGACGATTCCGCAGCGGCTCGTCGCGGTCCGGGCTTTCGCCGCATTGTCAGAGGCGCCCGCGCTCGCCGCCGCCAACAAGCGCATCGGCAACATCCTCAAGAAGGCGCCTGAGGCGGCCGATGCGCATGTGAGCGAAGTGCTGTTGCAGGAGCCGGCCGAGAAGGCCCTGTTCGCCGCCATGCGGCAGGTCGTGCCGGCGGCCGACGCGCGGTTCGACGCCGGCGACTACACCGGCTCCCTGCAAAGCCTCGCCGCGCTGCGTGCGCCGGTCGACGCCTTCTTCGACGGCGTGATGGTCAATGCCGAGCAGCTCGACTTGCGGCTGAACCGGCTGGGCCTGCTGCGCTCGTTGCACGAATCGATGAACCGCGTGGCGCAGCTGGAGCGACTCGCAACCTGAAGCCGTCCCCATGAAGCTCGTCATCCTCGACCGCAACGGCACCGTCAACGTGCACCGCGAAGACTTCGTGAAGAGCGATGTCGAATGGACGCCGCTGCCCGGCGCGCTCGAGGCCATTGCCCGGCTCAACCATGCGGGCTGGCGCGTGGTGATCGCGTCCAACCAGTCGGGGCTCGGGCGGGGTCTGTTCGATGTGGCGTCGCTCAACGCGATGCACGCCAAGATGCACAAGATGCTGGCCGCGGTGGGCGGACGCATCGACGCGGTGTTCTATTGCCCGCACAGCCCCGACGAAGGCTGCGATTGCCGCAAGCCGCAGCCCGGACTGTTCCAGCAGATCGGCGAGCGCTACGGCATCGATCTGGCCGGGGTGCCGACCGCGGGAGACAGCTTGCGCGACACGCTGGCGGGCGCGGCGGCCGGCTGCGAGCCGCACCTCCTGCTCACCGGCATGGGTGAGGCGTGCCGCAACGTCGACCCGCTGCCGCCGGAGTACCCGCCCAACACGCGCGTGCACGAGAATCTCGCCGCCTTCGTCGACTTCGTGCTCGCGCGCGCAGAGCGGCTGGCGCTCGAAGCCAAGGAAGAAGTCTGACCCGATGGCCCTGATCCGCTCCATCGTCCACGCGCTGTGGATGCTCGTCACCGTGATCCCCTGGGGCATCATCATGGTGGTCGCCTCGATCTGGCGCCGCGGCGAGCCGCTGTGGTGGATGGCCGTGCGCTGGCTCGGCTGGGCCATCGACGGAGCCCGCGTGATCCTCGGCATCCAGACGCGCGTGACCGGCATGGAAAACCTGCCGCAGGACAAGCGCGCCGGCGCGATCCTGCTGGTCAAGCACCAGTCGACTTACGAGACCTTCCTGATGCCGACCCTGATGTCGCACCCGCTGGCCTATGTGTTCAAGAAGGAACTGATCTACGTGCCGTTCTTCGGCTGGGCCATGGCGCGGCTCGACATGATCCACATCGACCGCAGCCAGAAGACGCAGGCGTTCAACAAGGTGGTGACGCAGGGGCGCGCGCTGCTCGCGCAGGGCATCTGGATCATCATGTTCCCGGAGGGCACGCGCATTCCGCGCGGGCAGAAGGGCACCTACAAGAGCGGCGGCACGCGGCTCGCCTGCGAGACCGGCGCGCCGGTGATCCCGATCGCCGTCACCTCGGCCAAGGTCTGGCCGCGCAAGGCCTTCATCAAGCGCCCGGGCATCGTCGACGTCTCGATCGGCCCGGCGATTCCGAGCGTCGGCCGCAAGCCGGACGAGTTGATGCGCGAAGTCGAAGCCTGGATCGAAGCCGAGATGCGACGTCTCGACCCGGACGCCTACCGGTAGGGATGCCAACCGTGCGCGGGCTGCTGCAATTCACGCTCGACCTGTTCGACGGGTTGTCGGCCGATGCGCCGGAGCTTCCGGTCCCGTCGACGGAAAAGTTCAAGCCCGAGCGCCCGGCCAGTCCCGAACTGTCGCTGGCCGACTCGCTCGCGCCCGCCAGCTTCGTGCACCCGCGCGCGACGCGGGAGGCGCGCCTGGGCAATGCCCGCGTGGCCTACGAATTCACGCGCGGCCAGCGCCGCACCATCGGTTTCGTGGTGGGTGCCGACGGGCTTTCTGTGCGCGCACCGCGCTGGGTGGCGCTGCGCGATGTCGACGCCGCCCTGCAGGAAAAATCGGCCTGGATCCTGCGCAAGCTGGCCGAGGCCGACCAGCGCCACGCAAAGCTCGAAGCCACCCGCATCGAGTGG
>SEGN01000297.1 GCA_004211245.1 Variovorax sp. | reverse complement strand
GGCGCCCTTCATCGCGCAGTCGCGCCAGATCTCGGGGTAGTTTCCGTCGTCGCAGATGATCAGGCTCATCTTCATGCCCTTGGGGCCATCGCTCACATAGGTGCAATTGCCCGGGTACCAGCCCTCGATGGGCACCCACGGCATGATCTTGCGGTACTTCTGGACGATCTCGCCCTGGTCGTTCATGAGGATGAGGGTGTTGTAAGGCGCCTTGTTCGGGTGCTCCTCGTGGCGCTCGCCGGTCAGCGAGAACACGCCCCACACCTTCGCCTTGCGACAGGCCTCGGCAAAGATTTCGGTCTCGGCGCCTGGCACCGAAGCCGCGTTCTCGTACATCTCGGCGCTGTCGTACATGATCCCGTGAGTGCTGTACTCCGGGAAGATGACCAGGTCCATGCCCGGCAGGCCGGCCTTCATGCCGACCACCATCTTCGCGATGGCCCTGCAGTTGTCGAGCACCTCGGCTTTGGTGTGCAGCCGCGGCATCTTGTAGTTGACGACCGCGACACCCACGGTGTCCTTGCTGCTGGAGATATCGCCGTGAATCATGATGACCGACCTTGTCTTGGGCTTGAGGGCGGTTCGATTCTGCGAAGGTCGTCCCCCCGGGCGAATACGTTGATTGACGTAGCGCTCAGACGTAGCGCGGTATCGGCCCGTTCTGCGGCGTGGTGTCATCGCCGAAATCGACCATCACCTTGTCGACGAAGCACCAGCCCCATCCTTCCGGCGGGTCGTACCCTTCGATGATCGGGTGCTGCGTCGCCTGGAAATGCGCGCGGGCATGGCGGTGCGGCGAGTCGTCGCAGCAGCCCACATGGCCGCAGCTGCGGCAAAGCCGCAGATGCACCCACTCGCTGCCCATCTTCAGGCACTCCTCGCAACCGAGCGTGCCGGGGACGACATGCCGGATGCCGTCGGTGTGTGTGCATGCGTGGCGCATGGGTGTCTCCCGGCTCAGGCCGCGCCGCCGCGGCTGGACTCGAACAGGAACCAGGTGCGGCGTTCGGTTTCGTCGATCCAGTTCTCCAGCAGGCTCGAAGAGGCGATGTCGCGGTGTTCGTCGGTCACGTTGTGCGCTTCGCGCAGGCGTGCCGCCAGCGTCTTGTTGTCCTCGCGCAGCTCGGCGAGCATGTCCAGAGGGTCGACGTAGTCGGCATCGTTGTCGCTGATGCGCTGCATGCGCGCGATGTGGCCGATCGAGCGCAGTGTGGTACCGCCCACCTTGCGGATGCGTTCTGCGATCGGGTCGGTCATGGCGTAGAGCTGGTCGCCCTGCTCGTCGAGCAGCAGGTGGTAGTCGCGGAAATGCGGGCCGCTCATGTGCCAGTGGAAGTTCTTGGTCTTGAGGTAGAGCGCGAACACGTCGGCCAGCACGCCGTTGAGCGCGGCGGCGATGTCGACGGTGGCGCCGGCCGCCAGGTCGCTCGGCGTGGCGAGCGGGGCCTTGCGGCGGGTCTTGAGTTCGCTCTTCTTGCGGTCGTCGGGTTTGGCCATGGTGCGTTCTCTTTCGAAAGTGAAGGGTTGAAGGTTCATCGGCAGTGTGGCCGATGCCTGCAGTGTGGTCCGTCTGCATTGCATCCGGGTTGCGGCCCGGGCCCGTGGCTGCTTCAAATGCAAGCGGCCGTGTTGCAGATGAAACGCAGCGCGAGAGGGCTCCCGAACCGGCACTCAGTTCAACACGTCGACCTGCGCATTGAAGAGGTAGCCCGCGCCACGCTCGGTCCGGATGAACTGCGGCGAAGACGGGTCGCCCTCGATCTTGCGCCGCAAGCGCAGAATCTGCACGTCGATCGAGCGGTCGTACACCTCCGCCCCGTGCAGCCGCGACAGTTCCAGCAGACGGTCGCGCGACAGCACGCGCTGTGGCGCCTCGCACAGCGCTTGCAGCAGGTTGAACTCGCCATTGCTGAGGTCGACCCGGCGGCCGTCCGGCGCGGTGAGACGCCGCGCAAGCAGGTTGAGCTCCCAGCCATCGAAGCGGTAGGCACGCCGCTGCGCGGGCTTCACGGGTACCGCGCTTTCGGCACGCACCTGGCTGCGGCGCAGCACGGCCCGGATGCGTGCGAGCATCTCGCGGTTGCTGAACGGCTTGGTCACGTAATCGTCGGCGGCCATCTCCAGGCCCATCACCCGATCGGCCTCGTCGAGCTTGCCGCTCAGGATGATGACGGGGATGCCGCCCGTCTCGCGCAGGCCCCGCGCGAGCTGCATGCCGTCTTCGCCGTTCAGGCGCAGATCGAGCACCACGAGGTCGACCACGTTGTCCGCCAGCAGCCGTGTCATCTCGGCGCCGGAGCGCGCCGTGCTGACACGGAATTCGTTCTCCGAGAGGTAGGTCGTCAGGAGTTCGCGGATGGCCGCGTCGTCGTCGACCACGAGGATGTGGGGTTGGTTCGCCATATGGCCGCCGAGCGTAATGTAAATTCAACGCGCATGACACCCTGCGGTCCGGCGCGACAGCTCCCATGAAGGCGGCGAAACGCATGCGCCAACGCATCGTCGCCGGTGGCCTGGCGCTGATCGCGGCCTTCACCGGTTCGGCGGCCTGGGACGGCTGGCGCCTGCACCAGCAGGTGATGGCCGTCAACGAGCGCGAGCTCGGCAACCTTGCGACGGCGCTCTCGGGCGAAGCCGACCGCAACCTGCAGGCGGTCGACCTGCTGCTGCGCGACACGGCCACCTGGTACGAGGGCTTCGCGCAGCGCACCGACGCGGACGCGGTCGGCGCCGCCCTCGCTTCGCGCGCCGTCGGCGTGCAGCAGGTGAGCGTGCTGACCATCGTCGATGCGAGCGGCCTGCAGCGCTTTCGCTCGCGCGCGACGGGCGAGCCCCTGGCCGACGTCTCCGATCGGCCCTACTTCCTGAAGCAACGCGAGACCGATACCGCGGGGCTGGTCATCAACGAGCCGATCGTCACGCGCACCGAGCGCCAGCCGGGCCTGGTGGTCTCGCGCCGGTTGAGCCGTGCCGACGGCAGCTTCGACGGCGTGGTGACCGCCATCGTCACCCTGCAGGCGCTGCAGACGGCGTATTCCGCCATCGCGCCGGGCGAGCGCAGCTCGCTGCTGCTGGCGCTGGAAGACGGCAGCGTCGTCGTGCAACAGCCGCCGAGCGCGTCGCTGACCCGCGTTCCGGAACTGTCGGCCCTGAAGGGCGGCGCGCGGATCGACACCTGGACCAGCCCCGCCGACGGCCGCGCGAAGCTCGCCGCCGTGATGGGCGTCGGCAAGCAGCCGCTCGTGCTGGCCATCACGCGCGACCTCGAGGAAGCCCTGCGCCCCTGGCACGACGAGATGCGCAGCGCCACCCTGCGCACGCTGCTGGCGTGCCTGTTGATTGCCCTGGCCGTTGCGGCCTTGTTGCGGCAGCTGCGCCGGCAGGCTCAGGCCGAACGCGAGCGGCAGCGCCTCGAGGCGCGCCTGCAGCAGACGCAACGTCTCGAAGCCCTCGGCACGCTGGCCGGCGGCATTGCGCACGACTTCAACAACATCCTCGGGGCGATCCTTGGCTTCGGTGAACTGGCCCAGCAGGAGGCCGCACCGGGAAGCGCGCTGCGCCGCCACATCGACCGGGTGATGCAGGGCGGCGCCCGGGCGCGGTTGCTGGTGGGACGCATCCTCGAATTCAGCCGCAGCAGCGTGGCCGACAAGGCGCCGGTCCATGTGCAGACGCTGATGGAAGAACTCGTCGCGATGCTCGCTGCGACGCTGCCGCGCGGCGTCGACCTGGAAGCGCGCCTGGACGCCGGCGACAGCGCCGTGATGGGCGACAGCACCCGCCTCTACCAGGTCGCAATGAACGTGTGCTCCAACGCCATCCAGGCCATCGAAGGCAGCGGTACCGTGTCCATCCGGCTGCGCCGCGCAGAACTGAGAACGCAGCGCACGCTGTCGCACGCCGAGCTGCTCGAAGGCCCCTATCTCTGCCTGGAAGTGCAGGACACCGGCGCCGGGATGGCGCCCGAAGTGCTGCAACGCATCTTCGAGCCCTTCTTCACCACCAAGAA
>SEGN01000296.1 GCA_004211245.1 Variovorax sp. | reverse complement strand
CTGGCCGGCGAACTGTTCAAGAGCATGACCGGCAGCTACATGACGCACATTCCGTACAAGGGCTCGGCCCCGGCCCTGCTCGACATGGTCGCAGGCAACGCGGACGTGATGTTCGACAACCTGCCGTCCTCGATGCAGCAGATCAAGGGCGGCAAGCTGCTGGCGCTGGCCGTCACCAGTTCGAAGCGTTCCGCGGCCTTGCCGGACGTGCCGACGGTGGAAGAGGCCGGTGGCCCGGCCCTCAAGGGCTTCGAGGCGAGCTCATGGTTCGGTCTGCTCGCACCGGCCGGCACGTCGCCTGAAATCGTCAACCGGATCCAGCAGGAAGTGGCCAAATCCCTCGGCACGCCTGCCATCAAGGAAAAGATGCTGGCGCAAGGCGCCATTCCGAGCGGCAATACGCCCGCCGAATTCACTCAGCTCATCGCCTCCGAGCACACCAAGTGGGCCAAGGTCGTCAAGGAATCGGGCGCGAAGGTCGATTGATCAGACGCCCCAGACCACGTCCTTGCCGTCGCTCAGGGCGTCCTTCAGCATGTGAATGAGCGGCGCGGCCCGCTGGTGCAGGCCGACATGCTGTCGTTCCGCATCTTCGGCATGGCCTTCGACTGCGAGCGAATCATGGTTGTGGGCGTTGCCGCCTGCATTGCGCACCGCCGCTTCCAGCGCGGCGATCGCGGCCGGTATCTGGTCGACCGTGATGATGCCCTTGGGGCCGGCGGACTTGCCCATGATGTCCAGCAGTTGGCGGGCGTTGGCTTCGAGCATCACGACATCGGCGGTCGCTTGCGATTTGAATCGGTACAGCATGTCTGTTCTTACTTGTAGATGAAGTCTCGGACGAAAGGGTACGCCGATTGTGCCCCGGCCATCGGGCCGGACGTCTTGCTGCCGTCGGGCTTGATCGCGAGCATCTGGTGCAGCGAGATCCAGCCCTGCTCGAAGCTCATGGCCGAACCAGCCAGATAGAGGCGATAGGCCCGCAGGATGCGCCCGGCGCGCCCGCTCTGGCCCGCCGTGCGCTGCAGCACAGCGAGCGCATCGTCGAGCCTGGCTTCGAGCGCGTCCGACCAGTGCCACAGCGTGCGCGCGTAGTGCGGCCGCAGGTTCTCGGTGTCCACCATCTCGAGCCCGGCTGCGGCCATCTCGCGCAGCACATGGGTGACGTGCAACAGCTCGCCGCCGGGGAAGATGTACTTCTCGATGAAATCGCCCATGCCGGCGCCGAGTTGCTGGTAGTCGAGCCGGCCCGAGGTGATGCCGTGGTTCATCACCACGCCGCCCGGCACGAGCAGGGAATGGATCTTTGCGAAATACGCCGGCATGTTGGCCGCGCCCACATGCTCGAACATGCCGATGGAGGAAATGCGATCGAACGGCCGGTCGGCCGACAACTGGCGATAGTCACGCAGTTCCACCCGCACGCGGCCCTGCAGGCCCTTCTCCTCGATCAGCCGCTGCACGTGCGCATGCTGGTTCTTCGACAAGGTGATGCCGGTGGCATCGACGCCGTAGTGCTCCGCCGCCCACAGCAGCAGGCCGCCCCAGCCGGAGCCGATGTCCAGGAAGCGTTGTCCTGGCCGGAGCATGAGCTTGCGGCAGATGTGGTCGAGCTTGGCCTCCTGCGCCTGCGCGAGGGTCATGTCCGGTGTGTGGAAGTACGCGCAGGAGTAGACGCGCCTCGGATCGAGCCACAGTGCATAGAAGTCGTCCGACACGTCGTAGTGGAACTCGATCTGTGCCGCATCCCTGTTCAATGAGTGCGAACCACGCGACTTGGCCCGGCGCAGCATGCGCCCCCACCAGCCGCTGTCCGTCTCGGCAGGGTTGCCCGGCAGCAGGCCGACGGCGGCGTCGGTGAGGTCGCGCATCGCTCCGGTGATCTGAACCCGGCCTTCGACGTAGGCCTCGCCGATCGCACCGATCTGGCGTGCCGCCAGCTTGGCCAGCGCCGACCACTCCGAAAAGGCCAGCGTGACGCGCGATCCCGGCGGGGCCACGCGCCGGCCGTCCGGCAGTTCCAGTGCAACCGGGACGGGCAGCGTCGCCAGCTGCGACTCGATTTTCGGGATCAAGTTTTGCATGGTTCACAAATGGTATTGAATTTCGACCTGTCTTGCATGTTTCGCTGGCAAGCGGGCCCGAGAATGTTCGTTGACACCTGATTGTTTATGCTTAAACTATTCAGCCATGAATAGCCAAAACGCGACGCTTGCAGACGGCCTCCGGCACATCCTCTGCATCGGCGGGGGACCCGCCGGCCTGTATTTCGCGTTGCTGATGAAGGCGCGCCGGCCCGGGCTCAAGATCACGGTGGTCGAGCGCAACCGCCCGTTCGACACCTTCGGTTGGGGCGTCGTGCTCAGCGACCAGACACTGGCCAACCTGGCCGAGGCCGACGCCGAAAGCGCCGCGCTGATCGGTGCGGCGTTCAACCACTGGGACGACATCGAGGTCTTCTTCAAGGGTCGCAGCGTGCGCTCGGGCGGCCACGGCTTCTGCGGCATCGGCCGCAAGCGGCTGCTCAACATCCTGCAGGAGCGCTGCCTCGCGCTCGGCGTCGACCTGGTGTTCGAAACCGACGCCACGGACGACCGGGCGCTCGCCGCCGCGTACGACGCCGATCTCGTGATTGCGAGCGACGGACTCAACAGCCGCATCCGCCAGCGCTACGCGGACACGTACCAGCCCGACATCGACCTGCGCCGCTGCCGCTTCGTCTGGCTCGGCACGAAGAAGATGTTCGACGCGTTCACCTTCGCCTTCGAGCGGACCGAGCACGGCTGGTTCCAGGCCCACGCCTACCAATTCGATGGCGACACCTCGACCTTCATCGTCGAGACACCCGAGGAAGTCTGGAAGGCGCATGGGCTCGACCAGATGGAGCAGCCCGAGGCCATCGCGTTCTGCGAAAAGCTGTTCGCGCCCTACCTCGACGGCCATCCGTTGATCAGCAACGCGCAGCACCTGCGCGGTTCAGCCAACTGGATCCGCTTTCCGCGCGTGGTGTGCAAGCACTGGACGCACCGCGTCGACATCGGCGGCAAAACGGTGCCGGTGGTGCTGATGGGCGACGCGGCGCACACGGCGCATTTCTCGATCGGCTCGGGCACCAAGCTCGCGCTCGAGGACGCGATCGACCTGGCGAAGACTTTCGATGAAGGCGGCTCGCTCGACGATGTGCTGGAAGCCTACGAAGGCCGCCGCAGCGTCGAGGTGCTGAAGATCCAGAACGCTGCGCGCAATTCGACCGAGTGGTTCGAGAACGTCACGCGCTACAGCGGAATGCAGATCGAGCAGTTCGCCTACTCGCTGCTCACCCGCTCGCAGCGCATCAGCCACGAGAACCTGCGCCTGCGCGACGCCGCCTGGCTGGACGGCTACGAGCAGTGGTTGGCCGGCGGCAAGGGCGTGGCGCCGATGCTGATGCCCTACACGGTGCGCGGGCTCACGTTGAAGAACCGCATCGTCGTCTCGCCGATGGCCACTTACAGCGCGGTCGACGGCGTGCCGCAGGATTTCCTGCTGGTCCACCTGGGCGCGCGTGCGCTCGGTGGTGCGGCGCTGGTGATGGTGGAGATGACCAGTCCGACGCCCGAAGGCCGCATCACACCGGGCTGCACCGGCCTCTACAGCGACGAACAGTCGGCCGCGTTCAGGCGCATCGTCGACTTCGTGCACGCCCAGAGCAGCGCTGCCATCGGCCTGCAGCTCGGCCACAGCGGGCCGAAGGGGTCGACCCAGGTCGGGTGGGAGGGCACCGACGAGCCGCTGGCCTCCGGCAACTGGCCGTTGTTCGCTGCGAGTGCGCTGCCGTACGGCGAGCAAAACCAGGTGCCGGCCGCGATGACGCGGGCCGACATGGACACGCTGCGCGAGCAGTTCGTCGCTTCCACGCAGCGCGCCGTCGAAGCCGGCTTCGACTGGCTCGAGCTGCATTGCGCGCACGGCTACCTGCTGGCCTCCTTCATCAGCCCGCTGACCAATCAGCGCACCGACGAGTACAACGGCGA
>SEGN01000295.1 GCA_004211245.1 Variovorax sp. | reverse complement strand
TCACGCTGGTGGTGCAGAACACGGCCGACCGTCCGATCCAGGTCGGCTCGCACTACCACTTTGCCGAGACCAACGGCGCGCTCGGCTTCGACCGCGACGCGGCACGCGGCATGCGGCTGAACATCGCGTCCGGCACCGCCGTGCGCTTCGAGCCCGGCCAACAGCGCACGGTCGAGTTGTGCGATTTCGCGGGCGACCGCATCGTCTACGGCTTTCGCGGCCTCGTGCAAGGAAAACTCTGATGGCAACGATCGGCCGGCGTGCCTACGCCGAAATCTTCGGCCCCACGGTGGGCGACCGCGTGCGTCTGGCCGACACCGATCTCGTCATCGAGGTCGAGGCCGACTACACCCTGCGCGCCGGCGGCTATGGCGAGGAAGTGAAGTTCGGCGGCGGCAAGACGATCCGTGACGGCATGGCGCAAAGCCAGCGCACGCGCGCGGACGGCGCGGTCGACACGGTCATGACCAATGCGCTCATCCTCGACCACTGGGGCATCGTGAAGGCGGACATCGGTTTGAAAGGCGGACGCATCGTCGCGATCGGCAAGGCCGGCAATCCGGACGTTCAGCCGGGCGTCGACATCGTGATCGGCCCCGGCACCGAGATCATCAGTTGCGAAGGCAACATCGTCACGGCCGGCGGCATCGACAGCCACATCCACTTCATCTGCCCGCAGCAGATCGAGGAAGCGCTGTCCTCGGGCGTGACGACCATGCTCGGCGGCGGCACCGGCCCGGCCACCGGCACCTTCGCGACGACGGCGACGCCCGGCCCCTGGCACATCGAACGCATGCTGCAGGCGGCCGATGCGTTCCCGATGAACCTCGGCTTTCTCGGCAAGGGCAACGCCAGCCTGCCGGCCGCCCTGCACGAACAGATCGACGCCGGCGTGATCGGCCTCAAGCTGCACGAGGACTGGGGCACCACGCCATCGGCCATCAGCAACTGCCTCGACGTGGCCGACGCCACGGACACGCAGGTGGCGATCCATTCGGACACGCTCAACGAGTCGGGTTTCGTCGAGAACACCATCGCGGCCGTGAAGGGACGTGCCATCTGTGCGTTCCACACCGAGGGTGCCGGCGGCGGCCACGCACCGGACATCCTGCGCGTGGTGGGCGAGGACAACTTCCTGCCGTCGTCCACCAACCCGACCATGCCCTACACGGTGAACACGCTCGACGAACACGTCGACATGCTCATGGTGTGCCACCACCTCGATGCCGGCATCGCCGAAGACCTGGCCTTCGCCGAGTCGCGTATCCGCAAGGAGACCATCGCGGCCGAAGACATCCTGCACGACCTCGGCGCGATCAGCATGATGAGCAGCGACAGCCAGGCGATGGGCCGCGTCGGCGAAGTCATCATCCGCACCTGGCAGACGGCGCACAAGATGAAGGCCCAGCGCGGCAAGCTGCCGGAGGACGGCGCGCGGCACGACAACTTTCGCGCCAAGCGCTACATCGCCAAGTACACGATCAACCCCGCCATTTCGCACGGCATCGCGCACGAAGTCGGCAGCATCGAGGTCGGCAAGTGGGCCGACCTGGTGGTGTGGAAGCCGGCCTTCTTCGGCGTGAAGCCGTTCACCATCCTCAAGGGCGGCACCATCGCGATGGCCGCGATGGGCGACCCGAACGCCTCGATCCCGACGCCGCAGCCGGTGCACTACCGGCCGCAGTTCGGCGCGTACGGCGGCTCGCTTGCGAAGAGCTCGCTGACCTTCGTGTCGCAGGCCGGCCTGGCCGCAGGCGTGGGCCAGCGCTACGGCCTGACCAAGACGCTCGCGGCGGTCAGGAACATTCGCGGCGTGCGCAAGGGCCACATGGTGCACAACGGCTACACGCCGAAGATGGAGATCGATGCGCAGACCTACGCCGTGCGCGCCGACGGGCATCTGCTGACCTGCGAGCCCGTGGCTACGCAGCCGATGACGCAGCGGTATTTTCTGTTCTAGAGGAAAAGGTCGCCGGGCGGCAGTGTCTTGTCCAAGCCCGACAATCCTGTCTTCCTTTTCGACAAGACCACCCCATGCGACAACTCTCCCCGGCCGGCCAGCAGGTCGTCAACGACATCGCGCAGCGCCACGGCTTCAGCGTGGACGCCACGCTCAGCATGCTCGATTCGGTGATCAACGGCAACGGCAACCAGGCGCAGTTCAGCCATCCGGAGTTTTCAGGCTCCGGCCAGTGGATGCGCGGCGGCATGACCATGGTGTCGGACATGTTCAACAACTACCTCAAGGGCCGGGTCGACGGCCTGTGCTCGGAGCTGTCGAATCTCGTGTTGAGCCAGCCCGACCTGGTGCGCAGCGGGAGCTTCCAGTCGCAAAGCCAGGGCGGCTATGGCAGCGGGCAATCGCAAACCGGTCACGGCAACGGCCACCCGCAGAGCGGCGGCTACAGCGACGCTTCTGCAGGCGGCTTCGGCCCGTCCAGCCTGTTCGTGCCGCCCGCACCCGGCACTTCGGATGACTGGTGGCCGGCCGATCTGCGCTGGCCCAACAGCACGGGAGCACAGAACGGCGTGCGTTACGCCTACTTCGCGCAGGCGCAGCGCCTCGCGATCGAACTGAACGGCCAGGTCACTGTCTACGACACGCTCGACCACCAGATCGGCGGCTTCTCGCAGCAGCAGTCGTACGGCGGCACGCTGAGTTTCAACAGCCAGTACGGGTTGATCGACGTCGCCAGCCTCCCGGTGATTTCGGTCGACGGCATGGCGCCCTGCGCACCGATGAACGCGCCCGTGTCGCTGACCAGCCCGTCGCCATCGCAGGACGTGTTCGCAACCATCGAAAAGCTCGCCGACCTGCACGCCAAAGGCATCCTCAGCGACGAAGAGTTCGCGACCAAGAAGGCCGAGCTGCTCAGCCGGGTCTGACACCTTTCATGATCACCGCCAACAAAATCATGCCGCAAGGCAAGGGCCTCGCGCCCGTGCTGCTCAAGCGCGCCGCGACCATCGAGCTCGACTGGGACGTGCGCCAGAAAAGCCGCTTCGACACCACCGATTCGCAGGGCCGGCAGATCGGCGTGTTCCTCGCGCGCGGCACGGCCGTGCGCGGTGGCGATGTGCTGGTGGCCGAGGACGGCTCGCTGGTGCGCGTGATCGCCGCGCCGCAACCGGTGCTGGTGGTCACGCACTGCACCGAGCACGGCACGCCCTTCGACCTTATGCGGGCGGCCTACCACTTGGGCAACCGGCATGTGCCGATCGAACTCAAGCCCGACCACCTCAAGATCGAGCCCGACCACGTGCTGGCGGCGATGCTGCGCTCGATGCACCTGATCGTGCGCGAAGCCGAGGAAGCCTTCGAGCCCGAAGGCGGCGCCTATGGCGCACACGGCGCGAAGCCCGTCGGGCCGGTGCTGCATCCGGATGCGTATGGCGGTTCGCACGATCACGGCCATGACCATCACGGTCACAGCCACTCGCACTGACGATGCCCGACCCTGCCGGCGCCCTGCCCGCAGCCAGTCTGCTGCAACTGATCTGGCTGGCCTCGCCGGCGCTGCCGATCGGCGGTTTCTCGTACTCCGAAGGGCTCGAGGCGGGCGTTGAATGGGCCGGCCTGGCAGGCGAGGTGCAGGCGGCCGAATGGATCGCCGACCAGCTGCACCTGAGTCTGGCGCGCGGCGATCTGGCCGTGGTCGCGCAATCGATTCCCGCCTGGCGTGATGGCGAAACCGCGCGCGTCCGCGCGCTCAATGCCTGGGTGTTGCAGACGCGCGAATCGGCCGAGTTCCTGTTGCAGACCGAACAGATGGGCCGCTCTTTCGTCGAATGGCTCAAGCTGCACCACGCAGACGTGGCCGACGCGTTCGAAGGCCTGCCGATCACCTACCCCGTGGCCTTTGCCTTTGCCGCGGGCCGCACCCAGGCGTGCGTGCGCGACGGCTGCCTGGCCTTCGCGTTCGGCTGGGCCGAAAACATGGTGGGCGCCGCCGTCAAGTCGGTGCCGCTCGGTCAGAGCGCGGGGCAGCGCATGCTCGGCCGGCTGGCCGAAGAAATCCCCC
>SEGN01000294.1 GCA_004211245.1 Variovorax sp. | reverse complement strand
AGGTGCGTCACCACCATGTCGCGGTAGGCGCCGGTCTGCTCGTAGAAGCCGGCGCGCTTGCCGAGGCCGAGCGTCTCAGGCACATCGATCTGCACGTGGTCGATGAAGTTGCGATTCCAGATCGGCTCGAACAGGCCGTTGGCAAAGCGGAAGGCCAGGATGTTCTGAGCCGGCTCCTTGCCCAGGAAGTGGTCGATGCGGAAGATCTGCTCCTCCTGGAACACCTCGTGCAACTTGCCGTTGAGCGTGACCGCGCTCTTCAGGTCGGTGCCGAAGGGCTTTTCCATGACGATGCGCGCACGCTCCACCAGCCCGGCCTCGCCCAGCATGCGCACCACCGTCAGCGCGGCGTTCGGCGGCACGCTCAGGTAGTGCAGGCGCCGGCATTCGGCGCCGATCGACGCCTCGGCGCGGTCGACCGCGGCGCGCAGCGCCGTCGCGCCGGCGGACAGCGGCACGTAGTCGAGCGTGGCGGAGAACGCGTCCCAGGCGGCGGGCGTGATCTTGCGGCTGCCGAACTCGTCGAGGGCCGAGCGGGCGGCCGCGCGAAACGCATCGACGTCCATCTCGTCGAGCGAGACGCCGATGATCCGGCAGCCCGGGATGAAGCCGGTGCTGCAGAGGTGGAACAGACCGGGAATGAGCTTGCGCCGGGCCAGGTCGCCGGTGGCCCCCACGAGCACCACCACCTGCGGAAAGCGCGGACCGACGCCGGGAGGAATCTTGGCCATGGTTTTCACCCTGGAGTTGTTGTGCGCTGCGGGCAAGCGATTTCGGTGCCAGACTTGGACGCAGATGACTGAAACCTACTCGCTGACGGTGAGCATCGCGCGGCAGCGGCTCACGGTCTACCGGGCCGACCAACAACCGGTGCGCGAGCACCCGGTCTCGACCGCCGCCAATGGCGTCGGCGAACAGTTCGGCAGCGGCTGCACGCCGCGCGGGCTCCACGTGGTGCGTGCCAAGGTCGGTGCGGGTTGCGCATCGGGCACGGTGTTCGTCGGGCGGCGGCCGACCGGGGAGATCCATTCACCCGCACTGGCACGGCTTCAGCCGCAGCGCGACTGGATCCTCACGCGCATCCTCTGGCTCGGCGGCTGCGAGCCGGGTTTCAACCGTTTCGGTGCGGTCGACACGCTGCGCCGTTTCATCTACATCCACGGCTGTCCGGACGACGTGCCGATGGGTGTGCCGGCTTCGCACGGCTGCATCCGCATGCGCAACGCGGATGTGATCGCGCTGTTCGACCTGGTGCGCGTGGGCACGCCGGTGCGCATCGAGGCCGCGTGAACCGGCTCAGGCGCGGCGGCCCATCAGCGCGGCCGAGATGATCAGCAACGCCGCGAGCGCGATCGTCCAGCTCAGCGGCCGGCCCGTCACCAGCAGCAACAGCGCGGTCGACAGGAGCGGCGTGAGATAGCTCAGGATGCCGATCTGCCGCGCATCGCCGCGCTTGAGCGCCATGTCCCACAGGTAGAACGCGGCACCCAGCGGGCCCAGCCCGCACAGCACCAGCAGCACGCCGTCGCGCGCGGAGAGCGACGCCGACGGCTCGAGCAGCGCATGGCACGCCAGCGAGAGCAGGCCGGACACCAGCCCGAACAGGCCGATGGCAGAGGTCGGGAAGGCGGGGACGCGCTGCGTCCACAGCGAATAGCTGGCCCAGATGAACGCCGAGCCGGCGGCCAATGCGAAGCCCCAGCTCTCGCCGCCGGCACCACCGGCGCCGCTGCGGGCGCCGAGGATCGCGACGGCCGCGCCGGCGAAGCCGAGCAGCGCCGCCGCCACATGCACTGCGCGCAGCGTCACGCCGCGCAGCAGCACCGGGGCCAGCACCACCATCAGCAACGGCCAGAGGTAGTTGACCAGGTTCGCTTCGACCGGGGGCGCATGGCGCAGCGCAATGAACAGCAGGAAGTGAAAGCCGAACAGGCCATAGATGCCGAGCGCCAGCGTGCTGCCCGGCACCGCCCACGCCCGACGGTCGCGCAGCAGCCGCGGCAGGCTCAACGTGCTGCCGATCGTCAGCGCGAGACCGGTCAGCAGAAAGGGCGGGAGATGGGCCAGCGCGGTGCCGAGCGACGCCAGCGAGGCCCAGAGCGCAATCGCGCCCAGGGCGCACAGCGAGGATGGCAATGACAGTCTGGAGGGCATGCGCCGAGCTTATGCGCTCGCCGCGGCGTGATCTCCGACACGGAAGCGGGACATTGCGGAAGCCCCGTCTGTAATGCGAAAGTTACAATCCACCCACAAAATGGTTACTTTTGTTTCCATGCGTCATTGAATTCGGCCCTCCGCGCGCCGATCCGCAACAAATCTTAACAATCGCAGGCACTCTTTCCATGAATCGCATTTACCGCGTCGTCTTCAATCAGGCTCTTGACACCTGGCAGGTCGTTTCCGAAGTTGCGCGCGGCCGCGTCCGCAGCAGCCGCGCGGCGGCCGAGCGGCCGGCCCGCGCCACTGTCCGGATGGAGGGCGGCCGGCTGCATGCCGTCGCGATCGCCGCGATGTTGTGTCTGCTGGGGAGCCCGGCAGCCATGGCGGGTGCCGGCGGCGTCGGCGGCCAGCCGAACGACGTGACCATCCACGGCGGCAATGGCGGAATCGACGGCGCCGGCGGCACCGGTGCGCTCAACGATTCGACCTTCGGCCCCACCGGCTCGAACGGCGGCAACGGCGGCGCGTCGCTGCCGGCGGGTCCGACGGCCGGCACCACCGCCGACACCGGCACCTTCGTCGGTGCGATCGCCGGAGCAGGCGGCGTCGCCGGAACGGCGGGCGCGACAGCGGGCGGCGCGGGTCAGTCGGTCACGGCCACGGACGGCTTCGGCGGCGGCGGCGGCGGCGGCTATGCCGGCGCAGAGGGCATCGCCACGAACGCGGCGGCCCTGGTGGGCGGCGCGGGCGGCGCGGGCGGCGCCGGCTACTGGGCCGCGGGCGGCGGTGGTGCCGGCGCGTTCGGTGTGGTGTTGAACCCCGCACAGTCGACGTTCGCCAACAGCGGCAGCATCGCGGGCGGCAGCGGCGGTGCCGGCGGCGACGCCTATTCGCAAGGCGGCGGCGCTGGTGGCGGCGGTACGGCGATCTACGTGAACATGGCGCCGGCGGGTACGGCGATCAACACCGGCACGATCGTCGGCGGCGATGGCGGCGCGGGCGGAAATGGTGGCGTGATTTCGGGCGGTACCGCCAATGGACCGAGTGGCGGCGGCGGCGGCGGCGGCGGCAACGGCGCAACGCTGCTCAGCGGCAACCTGCGCAACGAGGCGGGGGGCGCGATCACCGGCGGCAACGGTGGCATCGGTGGCGCAGGGGATGCCAGCCGCCTGGGCGGCGCGGCCGGTACCGGTGGTGGCGGTGGCGATGGCGTGAGGGCCAACGGCAGCGGTATCCAGATCTTCAATGCCGGCACGATCACGGGCGGCAATGGCGGCGCGGGCGGTGCCAATCCGGCCGGCGTGGCCGGCGCCAACGGCGTCGCCGGTGTCGGCGTGAACATGGTGGGCGATGGCAACACGCTGACCAATGCGGGCAGCATCGCAGGCGGCGTGGGTGCGAACGCTGCCACCTTCACCGGCAACAACAACACGCTCGAACTGCAGGCCGGCTACGGCTTCACGGGGAATGTGATTGCCGTCGGCACGGGCAATGCACTGGTGCTCGGGGGCGCTTCCAACGGGAGCTTCGCCACCACCGGCATCGGCGGCCAGTACCAGGGCTTCGGCAGCTACCGCCAGACCGGCACCGGCACCTGGACGCTGACCGGCGCGACCGCAGCGGTCACGCCGTGGTCGCTGCTGGCCGGCACGACATCGATCGCCAGCGACGCGAGCCTGGGCGATGTCGCCGGCGGTCTCACGATCGACGGCGGGGCGCTGCAGACCACGGGTGCTGACCGTCAACGGCGGCACGCTCGGTTCGGCGAGCAACGCGCAGCTGGCGAATGCGGTGGTGGTCAACGGTGACTTCGCGGTCAACGGCGACATGGCCTTGAACGGCAACATGCTGCTCAACACCAGTGTGCGCATCGATGGCGTGAACGCGACGGATCGCTTCGTGACGCTGGGGGGCGCGATCAGCGGTGCCCACGGTCTCACCCTCGACGCGACGGGCGCGGCCAGCACCGAATTTTCCATGACGGGGACTTCGTCCAACACCTACACGGGCCTCACGACAGTGCAGGGACTGGCGCGTCTGGCCCTCGGCAAGACGGGCGCCCAATCGATCGCTGGCGACCTGACCATTGCCGGCAATGCCGCAGTCGGCATCGTGGCCAGCGAGCAGATCTCGGACACCGCCACGGTGACCGTCAACAGCATGGGGCAGCCGGTCAACGGCGTGCCGGCCCAGTACGACGGCCTGCAATTGGCAACTTGGGGAACGCCGAACCTGGTCGAAACCATCGGTACGCTCAATGGCAACGGCACCATCGGCCTGGGCTCGGGAACCCTGCGCGTCGGCGCGGGTGACTTCACCGGCGCCATCGCCAACGGCAGCATCGCCACCTTGCTGGCCGGCTCGGTCGCGGTCAACGGCAACCTGGTCAAGTACGGGCCGGGCACGCTGACGCTCAGTGGCGCGAATACCTACTCCGGCAGCACCAGCATCGACGGCGGCACGCTGCGCGCCGGCGCCGCCAACACCCTCAGCGCGGTCAGCGCGCACACGGTGGCGAGCGGCGCGACGCTGGATCTGGCGGGCTTCAACCAGTCGGTCCCGTCGCTCACCAACAGCGGCACCGTGAGCCTGCTCGGCACCACGCCCGGCACGGTACTCACCGTGACCGGCCCGTACGTCGGCAACAACGGCCTTCTGCGCCTCGGCACGAGCCTGGGCAACAGCGCCAGCGTGTCCGATCGCCTGCTGCTGAGCGGTGCGACGGCAGTCGCCAGCGGCTCGACCACGGTGCAGGTCACCAACCTCGGCGGCCTCGGTGCGCAGACCACCGGCAACGGCATCGAGGTGATCGGCACGGCCAATGGCGGCAGCATCGCCGCGAATGCATTCAGCCTGGCCGGCGGCCA
>SEGN01000293.1 GCA_004211245.1 Variovorax sp. | reverse complement strand
AGATCGTCGACAACGCCGAGGTACGCAGGGTGTACCTGGGCGAACACTTCCGGATGTAGGGCGTCGATGAAGCAAGGCCTGTCGCTGCGCGTTTCGCAGCACTTGGCGCTGACGCCCCAACTGCAGCAGTCGATCCGGCTGTTGCAACTCTCCACGCTCGAACTGAGCCAGGAGGTCGAGCAGATGCTCGACGACAACCCGTTCCTCGAGCGCACCGCCGAGGAGGCCGCGCGCGAGGAGTTCGGGCTCGATGCCGCCGACGCACCGCCGCCGCGCGACGACGATTTCTCGGCGGCGCCGCTCGCCAACGGCGCCGACGGGCCCGGCGGCGCCGCGAGTGAAGCCGAGGCTGCTGCCGAGGCGCCGACCGAGAGCCTGGTCGACAGCGAGCCCGACTGGGGCGGTGACGGCACCGTCGACATGGTGGCCGACGACAGCGAATGGGGCGGTGATGCCCCGGCGCGCGCCAACAACCTCGGCAACGACGAGCGCGCCGATGCGACCGAGCTCGCGCGCAGCCAGGAGTCGCTGCAGTCCTTCCTGCATCGGCAGGCGCTGAGCCTGCGGCTGGACGACACCGACCGCGCCGCGCTGCGCTTCCTGATCGAGTCGCTCAACGACGATGGCTACCTGGAGGAGTCGCTGCCCGCGCTCGCCTCGGGCCTGGCCGGCGACGACAACGACCAGTTCGACGATCTGGTGCATCACTTCCAGATGGCGCTCGGCCTGCTGCAGAGCCTGGAGCCGGTCGGCGTCGGCGCGCGCGACCTCGGCGAATGTCTGGCGATCCAGGTCAAGGCGCTGGCACGACCCGGCGAGAGCGACGACGAACGCGAAGTGCGCAAGGTCGCTCTCGCGATCTGCAAGCTGCCGATGGAACTGCTGGCGCGGCGCGACTTCAAGCGCCTGGCCACGCTCACGCGCAGCAGCGAGGAGCTCGTGCGCAGCGCGATGCAGTTGATCGCGCGGCTCGAGCCCAAGCCGGGCCGGCGCTTCGTCGACGTGGAGCGCAACGTGGTGGTGCCGGACGTGATCGTCACGCGCACCGGCCGCGGCGCCAGCCTCAAGTTCCGCGTGATGCTGAACCCCGACGTGATGCCGCGGCTGCGCGTGCACGACATCTATGCCGGCGCGCTCAAGGCCCACAAGGGCGAGGGCAGCCAGGCGCTGTCGCAGCGCCTGCAGGAGGCGCGCTGGTTCATCAAGAACATCCAGCAGCGCTTCGACACCATCCTGCGCGTGAGCAATGCCATCGTGGAGCGGCAGAAGAACTTCTTCGTGCACGGCGAACTGGCGATGCGCCCGCTGGTGTTGCGCGAGATCGCCGACGAACTGGGCCTGCACGAATCCACCATCAGCCGCGTGACCACGGCCAAGTACATGGCCACGCCCTACGGGACGGTCGAGCTCAAGTACTTCTTCGGTTCGGCGCTCGGCACCGAGACCGGAGGCAACGCCTCGAGCACGGCGGTGCGCGCGTTGATCAAGCAGTTCGTCACGTCGGAGAACATCAAGAAGCCGCTGTCCGACAGCCAGATTTCCGAGATGCTGAAGGAGCAGGGCATCGAGTGCGCGCGGCGCACCGTGGCGAAGTACCGCGAGGCGCTGCGCATCGCGCCGGCCAATTTGCGGAAAGCGCTCTGACGCGCTGAATCAGGATGCCGTCGCGGCGGCCAGCAGCACCGCCCGCAGATCCGCCGCCTGCACCGGCTTGCGCAGCGCATGCCAGCCGCGCTGCTGTGCGAGGCGTTGCGTCACCGGCTCGATGTCGGCCGACACCAGCGCGATGGTGAGATCGGGGCGCTGCTGCTGCAACAGTTCCGCCAGCGCCACGCCGTCGAGTTCGCCGGGCAGCCGGATGTCGCACAACGCCACGTCGATTGCCCGCAGATCTGCCAGTGCCAGTGCTTCGGCGGCGCTCTCGTAGATGCGCGGTTCGGCGTGCCAGTGTTTCAGCAGCGCCGCGATGCTGTCGGCCACGACGGCGTTGTCTTCCACCACCAGCACCGCGAGGCCGGGGCGCAGTGGCGCGTCCACGGCTGGCGCGGCGGCGGCGACCACGTCGGCATCGACGGCGGCCTCGGGCAGGACCAGATCGGCCGGCGCGGCTTCCAGTTCGAAGCCGAACACCGCGCCGCGCCCCGGCGTTGAACGCAGCGACACCACGAAGCCCAGTCGCGCTGCCAGCCGGCGCACGATGGCCAGCCCGAGCCCGTGGCCGCGCTGCAGGTTGCGCTCCACGTTGCCGATCTGCTCGAAGTCGCCGAACACGCGTTGTTGCGCCTCGGGCGCGATGCCGATGCCGTTGTCGCGCACTTCCAAGCGCCACGCGGCACCTCCGCGACGCTGTCGCACTGCCAGCAAGACGCGGCCCTGGGGCGCGAACTTGAGCGCGTTGTCGACCAGGTTGCTGAGGATGCGGCGCAAGGCCATGGCGTCCGTCCAAGCCAGCGCGTCGGTCGGGCAGCGCACCCGCACGCGGCTGGACTGGCGCGCGAAGCCCTGCAGCAGCGGCGCGAGCGCCACCGGTGACGGGCGCAGCGGGTCGGCTGCGGCCTCGATGCGACCGATTTCGAGCAGCTGGTTGGTGAGGCCTTCCAGCGCCTGCTGCGCCTGTGAAAGCGCGGCCACCGTTTGCTGCACCACCGGCCTCGGTGCGTCGCCCTCGAGTTGCTGGCGCAGCACCTCCGCCTGCAGCCCGATGGCCATCACCGGCTGGCGCAGGTCGTGGTTGGCGGCGGAGAAGAAGCGCAACCGCTCGGCCTGCGCGTGCTGCGATTCGCGCAGGCCGGCCAGCGCCTGCTCGCGCAGGGCGCTCTCGTTGTGGCGCAGGCCGATGTTTTCCTCGAGCTGGCGCGAACGCTCGGACACCAGCTTCCAGACCATCGCCAGCAGGCCGATGCCCAGCACCGCCGCGGTCATCATCACGGGCGAGCCGAACACCAGGCCCATCGCGATGATCGGCACCAGCAGCAGCGTGATGGCCAGTTGCATCGCTGGCGTGTGGTAGGAGACCGAGAACGCGGACGACAGCGTCATCGCCATGATCACCACGGCCAGCAGCAGCTGCGCCACCGGTTCGTTCGGGTTGAAGAGCAGCACGCCGGCGAGGCCGTGCGCGGCTTCGTGCACGGCAATGCGCACGGTATGAAGCCGCAGTGCGGAGGGCAGGTTGTCGGGCGTGAGCGGGTCGGGCAGCCGCTGCGGCCAGAAGCCGCGCCAGGCCGTGGAAGCCGCAATGAGCGCGATCCAGGCCAGCGCATGCGGCACCGAGTACTGCCACGCGAACAGGGCCGCCACGCCGCAATCCAGCATGAACTGCACCAGCAGCACCGGTCCGCTCGGCTGTGCGCTCAGGCGCAGCACCTCGGACTGGACGGCAAAGCGCGCTGCCAGCGAGGCGGGAGCGGTCTGGGTCGCGGGCTTGAAGCTCATGGCCGACTGACTATAGAGGAGCGACGACAATGGCCGTGTGAACGATCTCTCCCTTTTTCTGCCTTGCGCCGCTGGCGTCGAAGACTTTCTGGCGCAGGAAGTCCATGCCCTCACCGGCCGCGTCGGTGATGACCTGGTGGCGCTGCGCGGCGGCGTGCGCGTGCGGGCCGACTGGCGCGAGGCGTTGCAGCTCAACCTGCACAGCCGGCTCGCGCAGCGCGTGCTGATCGAGCTGGCCCACGCGCCCTACCGCAACGAGCACGACCTCTACGCCATCGCGAGCGGCGTGGCCTGGGAGATCTGGTTCACGCCGAAGCAGACCTTCAAGATCGAGACCACGGCGCAGCACAGCCCGTTGCAGAGCCTGAACTTCGCCACGCTGCGCATCAAGGACGCGATCGCCGACCGCTTTCGGGCCAAGGCCAATGGCGTGCGGCCTAGCATCGAAACGCAATGGCCCGACGTTCGCGTGTTCGCCCATCTCACCACCGACCACTGCACGCTCTACATCGACACCAGCGGCGAGCCGCTGTTCAAGCGCGGCTGGCGCCAGGACAAGGGCGATGCGCCGCTGAAGGAGACGCTCGCCGCCGC
>SEGN01000036.1 GCA_004211245.1 Variovorax sp. | reverse complement strand
TACCGGGCGAAGAACCCGGTCGACCCGGCCAGCCTGAGCGCCGAACACCTGGAAGAGGTCGAGGCGTTCCTGGCCGCCATCGACGCCAACGACGACGTGCAGAACGTGTACGCGGGGCTCGGCACTTGAGCGCACCCGACGCCGGGCTGGCACCGCTGGCCGTGCTGGCCGAGCGCGTCGGTGCCGCCCTGCGCGCACGTGGCGAGACGGTCGCCGTGGCCGAGTCGTCGGCCGGCGGGCTGGTGTCGGCCGCATTGCTCGCGGTGCCGGGCGCCTCGGCGTACTTCCGCGGCGGGGCGGTGGTCTATTCGCGCCATGCCGGCAAAGCCTTGCTGGGCCTGACGGCCGCCGACATGGAGGGCCTGCGCGGGGAGACCGAGCCGTTCGCGCTGCTCATCGCCGGGCGCATGCGCGACACCCATCGCGCGACCTGGGGACTCGGCGAGACGGGCGCGGCCGGACCCTCGGGCAGCCCGTACGGCGATGCGCCGGGACACGTCTGCATCGCGGTGGTCGGCGCGACGACGCAAAGCCGCACCGTCGAGACCGGCCTGACGGACCGGGCGACCAACATGGACCGGTTCGCGCGTGAACTGCTCGCACTGTTCGACGCCACGCTGAAGCAGGCATCGGCGAGGCAATAATCGATACCCCGCCCCCACAAGCTTCGCCCATGTCGTCCATCACACTGCGTTTTCTGGCCGAGCCCAACACCGTCAACTTCGGCGGCAAGGTGCATGGCGGCACCGTCATGAAATGGATCGACGAGGCCGGCTACGCCTGTGCGACGAGCTGGGCCAAGCGCTATTGCGTGACCGCGTTCATCGGCAGCATCCGCTTCCACCATCCGATCATGATCGGCGACCTGGTCGAAGTGGAGGCGCGGCTGGCCTACACCGGCAACACCAGCATGAACATCTCGGTGGAGGTGCGCAGCGGCGACATGAAGGGGGGCGAAATGGCCAAGACCACCGAGTGCCTGATCGTGTTCGTCTCGGTCGACTCGCACGGACGGCCGATGCCGGTAGACACCTTCACCCCGAGCACCCCCGGTGAAATGGCGCTGGCGGAGCGCGCGAAGGCGCACCTCGAAGCGGCGCGCGCGGCGTCGAAGCCGGCGGCCTGAGCGCGACTACGCGACGACCGTTCCGCTCACTTCGCCCAGCCCGATCCGCGCCGCGCCGTCCCGCTCGCAATACCCGCGAAGGGTGAGCGTGTCACCGTCTTCCAGGAAGGTTCGACGCTCGCCGTTGGGCAAGGTCAGCGGCTGCTTGCCGCCCAGCGTGAGCTCGAGCAGCGAACCCGACTGATCGGGCGCGGGGCCCGACAGGGTGCCCGAGCCGAGCAGGTCGCCAGGCTGCAGGTTGCAGCCGTTGACCGTGTGATGCGTGACGAGTTGCGCCGCCGTCCAGTACGCCGCCTCGGTGGTGGTGCCGCGGGTGAGCCGGGTGGGGCCGACACCTGCGGCGCGCATCTTCGGGGTTTGCAGCCAGACCTCGAGCGTGATGGCCAGTGCGCCGGCGGCGCGGTTGGCGGCGCTGTCCAGGTAAGGCAGCGGCTGCGGGTCGCCCGCGGGGCGTTCGAACGCGGCGGCGCGGAACGGTGCCAGCGCCTCCATCGTCACGATCCACGGCGACAGCGTGCTCGCGAAGTTCTTCGCGAGGAAAGGGCCGAGCGGCTGGTATTCCCAGGCCTGCAGGTCGCGTGCCGACCAGTCGTTGAGCAGGGTCACGCCGAACAGGTGCTGCTCGGCCTCGCCGATCGCGATCGGCTCGCCGAGCGCATTGCCCTGTCCGATGAAGAAGCCGAGTTCGAGTTCGTAGTCGAGCCGCTTCGACGGACCGAACACCGGCGCGTCCGCATCGGGCGCCTTGGTCTGCCCCTGCGGCCGCTTGAAATGCTGGCCGCTCACGCCGATGGACGAGGCGCGGCCGTGGTAGCCGATCGGCACCCACTTGTAGTTGGGCATCAGGGGCTGGTCGGGCCGGAACAGCTTGCCGACCGTGGTGGCGTGGTGGATGCCGGTGTAGAAGTCGGTGTAGTCCCCGATGCGGCACGGCACCGTCATCTCGACCGCGGTCTGCGCGTAGAGCGCGATCTCCCAGTCCTTCTGCTTCGGGCTGCCCTCGCGCAGGCCCTCCGACAGGGCCGCGCGCAGTTCCGCGCGCTCGGCCGGCGTCGCGGCCATGAGCCGGTTCATGTCGGCATGGTCGACCACGTGGGCAGCCTCTAGGTCCAGCACCTGGTCGCCGATGGCGACGCCGATGCGAAAGGCCTCGTCGGTGCCGGCCGGACGGAAGCGGCCGAAGGGCAGGTTCTGGAGCGGGAAATCGCAGCCCGCGACGTTGGCGGATGCGACCCAGCTGCGCAGCGCCGGATCGTGGGTTTCGTTGAGTTCGGTCATGGTCATGGCTTGAATTGGTCCTTGAGGCCGGCCCAGCAGTCGGCATAGTCGGTGTCGAGCGCCGGGCTCGCGAGCGCGGCGGCGGTGGGAATGAAGCGATAGCGGCTCTCGAACATGAAGGCCAGCGTGTTGTCCAGCTTCTGCGGCTTCAGGTCGGCATGGCTCGCCTTGCTGAACGCTTCTTCGTCGGGGCCGTGCGGCACCATGCAGTTGTGCAGGCTCGCGCCGCCAGGCTTGAAACCGCCCGGCTTGGCGTCGTATTCGCCGTAGACCAGGCCCATGAACTCGCTCATGAGGTTGCGGTGGTACCAGGGCGGACGGAAGGTGTCTTCCATCACCAGCCAGCGCGGCGGGAAGATCACGAAGTCGCAATTGGCCGTGCCGGGCGTGTCGCTCGGCGAGGTCAGCACGGTGAAGATCGACGGATCGGGATGGTCGAAGCTGATCGAGCCGATGGTCATGAAGTTCGCGGTGTCGTACTTCACCGGCGAAAGATTGCCATGCCAGGCGACCACATTGAACGGCGAGTGCTTCATCGGCGCCTGCCAGAAGCGGCCGCCGGCCTTCTTGACCAGTTCGTAGCCGCCTTCCTCCTGCTCGAACGCGGCGACGGGCGCCTCGAAGTCACGGGCATTGGCCAGGCCGTTGGAGCCGATGGGGCCGAGCTCGGGCAGGCGGAATTGCGCACCGTAGTTCTCGCACACGTAGCCGCGCGACACCCCCGCGCCGGCTTCCGAATCCGGCAGGCCGACCTTGAAGACGACGCCGCGCGGCACCAGCGCGATCTCGCCGGGACTGACTTCCAGAACGCCCATCTCGGTCGTGAGCACGAGGCGCCCCTGCTGCGGCACGATGAGCAGTTCGCCATCCGCGTTCACGAAGGCGCGGCGTGCCATCGAGCGGCCCGCCACATACATCAGCGCGCCGATGCCGGCCTGCGCCTCGACATCGCCATTGGCCGCGACCGTGCGCATGCCGTCGACGAAGTCCAGCGCAGCGGCGCCGTCCAACGGCATCGGGTGCCAGCGCAACGGCTCGGGCGGCAGTGCGACGCCGCGGTCGGCGCCACTCTGCCAGGTCGTTTGCGTGTACGGCTGGTAGCGGCCCGACACCACCGAAGGCTGGCGCCGGTACAGCCAGCTGCGGCGGTTCTCGTGGCGTGGGGCAGTGAAGGCGGTGCCCGAGACCAGCTCGGGGTAGAGGTCGTGCGGCGCGCGCTGCGGGCTGTTGCGGCCTTGCGGCAGCGCGCCGGGCACCGCCTCGGTCGCGTACTCGTTGCCGAAGCCGCGCTGGTAGGTCAGGGTCATCTCGAATGTCTCCGTGAAAACGGAAGTGGATGGTAAGCCGTTCATCTGTTATTGTCTAATGCATTCTTCTAAGACAAACCATCGTCGACCATGACTTCCGGCACCGAGCGGGCGCAACGCGGCATCCAGAGCATCGAGGTGGGTGGCGAGTTGCTGCGCGCGCTGGTGCACAGCGGCCGGCCGATGCCGTTGAAGGACCTGGCGCGAGATGCCGGAATGGCGGCGGCGAAAGCTCACCCCTACATGGTGAGCTTCGGACGGCTCGGCCTCATCGAGCAGGACGAGGTCACCGGCCACTATGCTCTCGGACCGCTGGCGTTGCAGCTGGGGTTGATCGGCCTGCAGCAGGCCAATCCGGTTCAGGTCGCCACGCCGCTGATCGACGCGCTGGCACGGCAGCTCGGCCTGACGGTGGCGCTCGCGGTGTGGGGCGACCGCGGCGCGACCATCGTGCGCATCGCCGAGTCGGACGCGCCGGTGGCCGTGAGCCTGCGGCACGGCACGGTGTTCTCGCTCGGCGGCACGGCGTCGGGCCGGTTGTTCGGCGCCTGCCTGCCGCCGGCCGAGGTCAAGCGCCTGTTGGCGAGCGAGCGCGATGCGCCGCCATGGAAGGAGTTCGACCTGCTGCTGGACGATGTGCGCCGCCGCGGCATCAGCCGCTCCGAAGGCGAAATCGTGCCTGGCGTGAACGCGATGGCCGCGCCGGTGTTCGACCACACCGGCCGCATGGTGCTGGCCGTCACGGCGATCGGGCCGGCCGGCATCACCGACACGGCCTGGAACGGCGAACTGGCCAGGGCTTTGAAGGCCTGCGGCGACACCGCATCGCGGCGGCTCGGGCACCGCGCGATGCCGGGAGACCTCAGGCCGGCATCATGAAGCCGACGTCCTTCGGGTAGTTGTAGGTCACGCCGTTGACGACGAGGCTGGTGGTCGCGCCGAAGTTCTTGAGGTTCGGCAGGATGCCGGGCAGGTCGGCATCGGACACCCCGAACCACTTGGCCAGCGTCGCGGCGTACTGGTCGACCGACGTGGTCGGGATGAGCCGGCCCTGGCCCACATGGCCTTCGTAGCCCTCGAGGGTCGACGTGTTGTTGGTGCTCACCACCTGCGGATACCCGTAGATGGCCTTGCCCTTGACCGCGCCGCCCACCATGAAATGGTGCCCGCCCCAGCCATGGTCGGAACCGTCGCCGTTGGACTGCAGCGTGCGGCCGAAATCCGACGCCGTGAAGGCCGTGACGTTGTCGCTCACGCCGTCCGCCACCATCTGGCGGTGGAACGCGGCCATCGCGTCGCTCAGCTGCTTCATCAGGCCGGGCTGGTTCGCGATCAGGTTGTCGTGCAGATCGAAGCCGCCCATCGACACGAAGAACACCTGCCGCTTGGCGCCGAGCGAGCCGCGGCCCCGGATCAGGCGCGCCACCATGGCGAGCTGCCGGCCGAGGCCTGTGGTCGGGAAGGTGCCGGCCGTGAAGTCCGACTGGATGGCGGTCGTGACGGCGCCCTCGGCCTCGACCGCCCGCTTGGTCACGCGCGTGTATTCGTTCTCCAGCTTGTGGGTGCGCGCCTGCTGGGTGAGCAGTTGCATCGCGCTCTTGACCGTGGTCGAGCTGTAGAGGCTGGCGTTGCTCGCCGGGCTCACGCTGTTGATGCGCACTGCCCCACCGGTGCTGACCTGGTACTGCAGCGCGCTGTCACCCGACAGGAACACGGCATTGCCGGACACCGACATGCAGGTGAACAGCGAGTTGCTGTTCTGGTTGAGCACCAGGTCGCCCACGTTGCCGCCCCAGCCCACGGTCGAGCCTTCGGGCGAAGACGACTGCCAGGTCGACTGCTGGTCGTTGTGCGAGAACAGCTTCGGCGGCTGCGGGTAGAGCTTCTTGTTGCTGTTGTTGTAGAGCGCGCGGCTCAGTGGCACCACGAGCGGTCCGACGTTGAGCTGCACCGCCACCTTGCCGCCCGTCGGGCCGGTGGAATTGAACAGGTTCGCCAGCTCGGTCATCGCGGGATGCAGCGCGTACTGGCGGCCGTTCGGCAGCGGGACCGTCGGGCTCAGCAGCGTGGCCGCCAGTGCCGCGTCCTTCGCAATGGCAACGCCGCCCGAGGCTTGCGGCACGCGGATGGTGCTGTACTTGCCGTAGCTGTCGTCGTCGTAGGTGATGACGGTATTGGCATAGTCGTTGCCGCCGAACAGGAAGACGCAGACCAGCGCCTTGTAGTCGGTGGCCGTCTGCGCCGCCGTCTCGCTCATGGCCGACAGGTTGAGCGCGAACGGCATCGCGGTGCCGGCCATGGCCAGCGCACTGGAGCGTTGCAGGAAGGCGCGGCGCGTGTGGCCCTTGGGATCGATCAGGTGCATGGGGCGCCCTATTTCTGGATCAGGTATTCGGGAGAAGCCATCACCAGCAGCACGGCCGCATAGATGCGGTTGAGCTTGACGGCGTCGGTGCTGGCCGCGGTGACCGGGGGCGTGGCAAGGGCGCTGGTGATGATGTTCACCGTGGCCGCCGACAACTGGTTGGCTGCCAGCGTGAGATTGAGCCAGCGCACCAGCGCCGCGGCATCCGTGACCAGGCCCTTCTCGGTGGTGTAGCTCGCGATCACGTCCTTGCTGTCGAAACCATTGACCAGCACGTTCTGCATGTAGTTGAGGTAGCCGCCCACGGTGGTCTCGTTGACGAGCTGGAACTCCGGGGCCGTCTTGCCTTCGGCCGCGAGCGCCGTCGAGGGCGGCACGTAGCCGGGCCGGAAGAAATTGAACACCGAGGGCGAGCGCAACGGGCTCTGGCCGAGACTGTTGGCGGCGTCGGAGGTGTTGGCGACCTTCCACGTCCCCTTGGCCGAGGTCACGCCGAAGCTGCGCGCCCATTGCACCAGCCGCAGCATCGGTTCGCGCAGGCGTCCGAAGTCCGGGCTCGCCAGGCCTTCCGGGCTGCGCGCCTCGTTGTCGAGCAGCACGGCCGCAAAGACGCTCTTCATGTCGCCGCGCACGCCCGCGCCGTTGTCGGCAAAGATCGCCGAGACGCGCGCCACGTAGGCCGGGCTCGGGTTGCTCGTGATCAGGCGCTGGATGAGCTGCTTGCCGATGAACGGCCCGACGTTCGGGTGGTTGAACAAGGTGTCCAGCGCGATCTTGAGCGACGCCGCACCGGTGGCGCCGGCCGGCACCGAAGCGCCGAGGAAGTTGGAGGCGAGCGTCGAATGGTTGCTCGCGGTGAGCTTCATCGGACGCTGGGTCCACTGGTTGCTCTCGATGGTGTAGGTCTGGCCCGGCACCGGGAACGCGTTGCGCTCCGCCGTTGCGATGTCGAGGTCGTAGCCGGTGAACACGCGCGCCAGGTTGGTTACGTCGTCCTGGGTGTAGCTGTCGAGCGGCGTGCCGTCGGCGGCCTTCTTGACGGTGCCGTCGGCATTGAGCTGGTACAGGCCCAGCGTCATGAGCTGCATCACCTCGCGCGCGTAGTTTTCGTCGGGTTGCCGACCTTGCGCGTTTTCCTTCTGGTTGCCCCTTGTGTTGAGGTAGTAGCCCATCGCCGGGTTCAGCGTCACGTCCTCCAGCAGCTTGCGGAAGTTGCCGGTGACGCCGGCCACCAGCATGTCCCAGTACTGCGCCATCACGTAGTCGGGCCAGTTGGACCCGATGTCGTTGGCCGACACCACGAAGATCTCGGTGAACGCCAGCGCCATGCGCTTGCGGAAGCCGTCCGGCGACGTCATGAGCTGGTTCCAGATCATGTTGTCGGTGTAGACGGTGTTGTAGGGCTTGCTGGCGAGCCACTCCCAGCCAGTCTGGCTTTTCGCCGCGTCGGCCTGTTCGCCGAGCCATGGCAGATAGCCCTTGCTGCGCACCGCCGCGATGTCGGCAGCGCTGGCCGAGAACTGGGATTGCAGCAGGAAGCGGGCGGCTTCGTCGTCGCTCTTGGCCGTGGTGTAGAGGTAGCCCTGAGCCGTCTGCGTGGTGCCGAGTGGGGTGAGCGATCCTGCCCCCGCCCCTGCCGCCGTCGAGGCGTCGGTGCTCGTACCCGTGCCGCCGGCGCCGAAGAAGGCACCGCCGCCGCCGCCGCCGCCGCCCCCTCCACCGCAGGCGGCGAGTGCCGCCGATGCGGCCAGCGCCGCCGTCAGCGACAGGGTGTGGCCGGTCTCGGCCGATTCGGGTCGGACTGCGGGCAGCGCGCGCGCTGCCTCCAGTGCCGGCGCACCGACAACTTCTTGTTCTTCAACCATGCGGATCTCGCTCCTCGGCGCTGCGGCGCCCCCAGCCTCAAGGCAAATGCCATGCCCGGCTGGGAACCGACCCTAATGGCTAACAATCGTGTCTGTAGGACATGCACTGTAAATAAATGTGACTTTTTCCGTCACATCGATACAACTGCAGCTTGCCAGCTGACAGGAAATGTCGCTCAGGCGCGGGCGGCCTGGAGCGTGTCGCGCGTCGTCATGGCGACGCGGCGGGCGGCTTCGGCGAAGTCGTCGTCGGGCGAGGCGTAGCAGATCGCCCGGGACGAATTGACGACGATCGGCGCGTCCGGACGCCACCCGGCACGCACCGTGGCGACGGCATCGCCGCCCTGCGCACCGACGCCGGGTATCAGCAGCGGCACCGTCGGCGCGAGCGAGCGCACACGTTCGATTTCGGCCGGATAGGTCGCACCCACGACCAGGCCCAGCTGGCCATTCAGATTCCACGGCCCCTGTGCCAGCCGTGCAACGTGTTCATACAAAAAAGGTTCTCCATCCAGGCCGGCCAGGCGCTGTCCCTGGAGGTCGGCACCCCCCGGATTGCTGGTCCGGCACAGCAGGAAGGCGCCCTTGCCGGCATGCCGCAGGTACGGTTCCACCGAGTCGAAGCCCATGAAGGGCGACAGGGTGACCGCGTCGGCACCGTAGCGCTCGAAGGCCTCGATGGCGTACTGCTCGGCGGTCGAGCCGATGTCGCCGCGCTTGGCGTCCAGGATCACCGGCACCTGTGGCGCGTTGCGTCGCAGGTGCTCCATGAGCTGTTCGAGCTGGCCTTCGGCGCGGTGCGCCGCGAAGTAGGCGATCTGGGGCTTGAAGGCGATCGCCAGGTCGGCGGTCGCGTCGACGATGCGCGCGCAGAAATCGTAGATGCGGCTCGCGTCGCCCTTGAGCTGCGCGGGGAACCGGCCGGGTTCCGGGTCGAGGCCGACGCAGAGCATCGAAGCATTCTGCTGCTCGGCGGCGCGCAGCTTGGCAAGAAAAGTCATGCGCCGGATTTTAGGTGCGGGCCCTCTTGCCCGATCCGAGGGCTGCGCTCAGTCGAGCTGCGCCGCGGCGAGGCAGAGATCGGCCCAGGCCCGCGCCTTGTCGGCCGGGTTGCGCAGCAGATAGGCCGGGTGATAGGTCGCCACCACCTGCGCCACCGGCAACCCCGCCAGGGCCGCGGGACGCCCGCGCAGCCTGCCGAGCGGCTCGGCGCGCTGCAACAGGCTTTGCGCGGCGAGCGGCCCCATGGCAAGCACGATTCGCGGCGCCACGGTCGCCACGTGGGCGGCGAAGCTGTCCTCGAACGGGCGAAGGCCCGAGTCCGACGCCACGGCGCCGCGGTGCGTGCGCATCAGGTGCACCGGCACCGCGCCGGTGTGCAGTTGCAGCGCGCGCAGCATGTTGTCGAGCAGTCGGCCGGCGTCGCCCGCGAACGGCTCGCCATGGCGGCCATCGGCCTGCGGCGGCATGTCGGCAACGATCAGCCAGCCGCCTTGCGCCACAGGGCCGCCATAGAGGCGCTGCGGCGCCTCGACCACCACGCCGGACGCATGACCGACGGCGACCTGGACCGGCGGCGGCGCGACGGGCGCAGGCGGTGCGGTGGGCGCAACCGATGCACCGGCCTCGGCCACGACCGCGGGCGCCGCGGCACCGGCAACGGCACGCACGGCCACTTCCGCCGGCCACCACACCTTGACGCCCATCTCGTCGAGCATCGCGCGTTGCCGCGCGTCGAGCGCGAGCGCACTCATTTCAGCGCACCCCAGGCGCTGCCCGACTCGTTCAGGCGCAGGCTCATGACGATGGCGTCCTCGCGCTGGCCGCCGTGCGCCGGGTAGTAACCTTTGCGCAAACCGACGCGGCGAAAGCCCTGGCGCTCGTAGACGTCGAGGGCACGCGCGTTGCTCGCGCGCACCTCCAGCCAGAGCCATTGCGCGCCCTGGCCACGCGACCAGCCGCCGAGCGCCTCCAGCAGCATCGGCGCCCAGCCCTGGCGCTGGAAGGCCGGCGCCACGGTGAGGTTGAGCAGGTGCACCTCGTCGACGCCCTTCATGGCGACGAAATAGCCGATCAGGTGGTCGCCCCCGAGCAGCAGCTGGCAGTGGTAGCCGGCATGCAGCGAATCGATGAAATTGGCACGCGTCCAGGGATGGCTGTAGGCGGCCTGCTCGACCGTGCAGACCGAAGCGAGCCGCTCGATCGTGAGCGGCTCGAGACGGGCTTCCAGTGGTTGCAGAACGGCACTCATGCGGACGGATGAAGGGTGGCCGCGGTCGCCGCATCCTGGCGGATGCGCAGGCGTTCCTCGGTGGTCTGCGCCACTTTATCGCGAACATAGAGCGGCCATGCGTCGGCCGGCGCGACCGTCCGGCCGGCCGCGAGCAGCGCAGGACACAGCCGCAGCAGCGCAGCCGCCGTGGGCAACACCTCGTGGCGCACCGCGCCGGCGGGCAGGCGCGCGTCGTAGGCCTGGAAAGCGTTGCCGGCCAGGGCCCAGCCTGCTGGCGCGCGCACGTCTTCGGGCGCCAGCAGGCGCGGCTCGCCGTGCGCGGGCGCGTGTTCACCGAAGTCGTATTCGGCGGCATAGACCTGGTCCATGCGGGCGTCGAGCAACGCCACCACCCGCTGCACTGCGAAGCGCTCGCGCGCCTCTTCGGCCACCGCGTGGAGGGTGTCGATCGGCAGCAGCCGCACGCCCGCGCCGAAGCCCAGGCCCTGCGCCACCGAGCAGGCCGTGCGCAGGCCGGTGAACGAGCCCGGCCCGCGACCGAACGCGATGGCATCGAGCTGCTGAAGGGTCAGACCCGCCTCGGCGATCAACTGCATCACGACGGGAATCAGCGTGGCCGACGACTGCGCGCCGCCTGCGCCGCTGTACAGGAACAGCGCGTCGCCATGCTGGACGCCCACCGACAGCGCTTCGGTGCTGGTGTCGAAGGCGAGCAGCTTAAGCATCGGCCCGCCCTGTCGTTGCGGCGAGCGGCAGCGAGCCCGCCACACGCGCCCGCTGCACGCCGAACAGGATGCCGGCCGTGACCAGCACGAGCCCCGCGAGCAGGCTCCAGTGCAGCGGCTCTCCCAGGAACAGGACGGCGCCGAAGGCCGAAAGTCCCGGCACCAGCGCGGTGATCATGGTGGAGCGCACCGGCCCGAAGTACTGGATCATCCGGGTGAAGGTGATGCCCGACACCACCACCGAGCCGATGCCCTGGAACGCCATCTGGAACGCCACCTCGCTCCAGGGCGCGTTGCCCACCTGGCTGGCCATTCGCCCGCTGGCCACCAGCAGCGCATAGGCCGGCACGAAGCTCAGGAACGCGAACACGGTGATCGCAATGGTGGCGCGCACCGCGTCCAGCCCGTGGCGCCGCACGACCACGCTGTAGCAGGCCCAGCAGAACGCCGCACCGATGAACAGCATGTCGCCCTTCCAGACTTCGCCGCCCTCGAAGGCATGCATCAGGCTGCGCCCGCCGACCACCAGATCGCCGGCGACGATCAGCGCCAGCCCGGCGGCGCGCGTGGGCGTGATGCGGTCTTGCAACAGCAGCGCGGCCAGCACCGTGGTCCAGAGCGGCAGGCTGCCGGGGAGCAGAACCGAGGCATGTCCGGCCGGCGCATAGAAGAAGCCGGTGTAGGCCAGCAGGGGGTATCCCAGCCCGCCGAAGAGGCCCGCCACGGCCGTCACGCGCCAGCCGAGCGGCGACAGCCCGAACAGGGAGCCCGATGCAACGCCCCCGGCGTCGCGGCGCGCCTTCATCACCAGCCAGACACCCCAGGGCACCAGCACCACGCTGGCGCCGCACAGGCGGGCGAGGGCCAGATCGAGCGGGCTCAGCGACCGCGCGGCCGAGGCGCGCGCGATGACGATGAAGGCCGTCCACACCAGGACGGTGACGACCGCCGCTCCGATGCCGATGGCGCGCGGTGAGAAACGGGGAGCGGGGGGCATCAAGCGATTATCGAGGGCCGCCGCCCCGGGATAATCGGGCCATGCGCATTGCCCCTTTCGCCGTCTCCTGCCTCGCGGCATTCGCCTGTGCCGGTGCGCTCGCCCAGCAAAGTCTCCCGCCCGAAGTCGATGCCGCGCTGGCCCGCGCCAAGGTGCCGCGCGAGGCCGTGACGATGCTGGTGCTCGACGCCGAGGGCGCCCGGCCGCCCCGGCTCGCATGGCGCTCGCAGGTGCCGGTCAATCCGGCTTCGATCATGAAGCTGGTCACCACCTACGCCGGGCTCGACCTGCTCGGTGCGGCCTACACCTGGACGACGCCGGTCTACCTCGAGGGCACGGTGAGCAACGGCGTGCTCAATGGCAACCTCTACATCAAGGGCCAGGGCGACCCGAAACTGGTGATCGAGAGACTCTGGCTGCTCATGCGCCGCGTGCAGGGGCTCGGCATCCACACCGTGGCGGGCGACATCGTGCTCGACCGCAGCGCCTTCGAGAGCGCGGCAGAGCCCGACCCGGCCGCGTTCGACGGCGAGCCGCTGCGACCCTACAACGCATCGCCCGACGCGCTGTTGCTGAACTTCAAGTCGGTGGTCATGACCTTCGTGCCGGACCGGCAGGCGCAGACCGCCCAGGTCAACTTCGAGCCCTCGCTGGCCGGCGTGGCGATGCAGTCCTCGGTGCCGCTGTCCGCGGGCGACTGCGGCGACTACCGCAGCACCCTGCGCGCCGAATTCGCAGATGCGAAGCGCATCGGCTTCACCGGCAGCTATCCGGCTGCCTGCGGCGAGAAGACCTGGGCGATCGCCTATGCCGATCCGCGCAACTACGCGGTGCGTGCCGTGGGTGGACTGTGGGGCGACATGGGCAACCAGCTCAAGGGCCAGGTGCGGGAGGGGCGCGTGCCGGCCGGACTGAAGCCGGTGTTCGAGAGCGCGTCGCCGCCGCTGGCCGAGGTGATCCGCGACATCAACAAGTACAGCAACAACGTGATGGCGCAGCAGCTGTTTCTCACGCTCGGTCTGCAGCAGAAGAACCGCGGAACGCTCGACGCCGCGCGCACCGCGCTGCGCCAGTGGTGGAACGACCGCATCGGCACCGGCGAAGGGCAACCGGTGTTCGACAACGGCTCCGGCCTGTCGCGCGACGAGCGCATCAGCGCCGCGGCACTCGGCAAGATGCTGCAGCATGCCTGGCGCTCGCCGGTGATGCCGGAGCTCATGGCGTCGCTGCCCGCGTCCGGCGTCGACGGCACGCTCAAGCGGCGCGCACTGCGCTCCGGCGGCGCCGCGCACCTCAAGACCGGCACGCTGCGCGATGCGGCGGGCGTGGCGGGGTACGTGGACGGCGCCAGCGGCCGGCGCTATGTGGTGGTGGCGATCGCCAACCATGCCAACGCCGCGGCGGCGCGGCCCGCCTTCGACGCCCTGGTGGACTGGGCGACACAGGACTGACGCCTGACGATCAGCAGCCCGACTTCTGGTCCGCGAGGATCAGGGCCGCCCGGTAGGCGGCGCGGCCTGCGATCTTGGTGTGGCTGATCAGCGTCCTCCACTGGCGCTCCTGCTCCACGGGCGACGGAAACTCGGGCTGGTTCAGCAAGGTCTGGCTCACGTCGAGCAGCGCGCCGGCAGAAGTCAGGCAGAAATGGATGGCCGATTCACGCGGCCTGGCGCGGTAGCTGGCCTCTTCCTTCAACTGGGCAGCGACCTGGTCGTCGGGCGGCAGCGAGGAGAGTTCGCTGGGGGAAAAGAACGGCACTTCGGGCAAATCGCTGTCGGCACGTGCAAGCACCTGCTCGATGGCTGCCAACGCGCTCGAGATCAACGCCAGCTCGGCGGGGTTCGCTTTCATGATCCTCCCTGGATCGGTATTTTTTGGGCTCGCCGGATTTTGCCAGCGAGCGCCCCGGCAGCGGCCGGCACTAACGCACGAAGGTCAACAAAAGTACTCAGCGTTCTTTTTCGGGCCTCGCCGCGGGGCCGCGGGCGCTAGGCGGCGGCGGCGCGCTGCAGGCGATCGCGCACACCGTCCCATTCGGGCGCGTCCGGCGGCACTTCGATCCAGATCAGCCGGGCGCCGCCCGCATCGAATTCGCGCAACACCGCGAACAGCTGCTGCGCGGCGGTGGCAGCGTCGTCCGGCATGCGGCGCTGGAGCACGCGCTGGGAGCGGCTCTTGACCGGACTGCGCGACCACACCGCGATGTGCGCCGCGTTGGCGCCGAGCACGTCGAGCCCGGTCTGCAGCGCGCGCGCGTCCATCAGCCGCACCTTGGCATCGGGCGCGTAATGCGCTTCGAGGGTGCCGGACGCACGCGGGTCGGGCTGCGCCAGCTCGGCCGGATCGCGCACGCGCTCGCCGCACACGGCAGCGATCTGCGCACGCGTGATGGCGCCTGGCCGCAGCAGCACCGGCGCACCGCGGCTGCAGTCGACGATGGTCGATTCGATGCCGACCGCACAAGGGCCGCCGTCGATCACCATGAGGTCGTCACCGAACTCGCCGTGAACATGGGCCGCGGTGGTCGGGCTCACGCGACCGAAGCGGTTGGCACTCGGCCCGGCCAGACCGGGCACGCCCTGCGCGGCGCACGCGACGAGCAGCGCCTGCGCCACCGGATGCGCCGGGCAGCGCAGGCCGATCGTGTCCTGGCCTCCCGCCGCGGCCGCACCGACGCCGGGCTGGCGCGTCACGATCAGCGTGAGCGGTCCGGGCCAGAAGGCCGTGATGAGCTGCTGCGCGAATGGCGGCAGCGGTTGCGCAAAGCGCGACAGCGATTCGGTGCCGGGCACGCCCGCGGCGACATGCACGATCAGCGGATGGTCGCTCGGACGGCCCTTGGCCCGGAAGATGCCGGCGACGGCCGCATCGCTCGTGGCATCGGCGCCAAGGCCGTAGACGGTCTCGGTCGGAAACGCGACCAAGCCGCCGGCCCGCAGCAGTGCGGCGGCCTCGGCGATGGCGGCGGGCGCGTTGCCGTCCAGGATCACGCGTTCATTCCGACAGGGGGATCGCCAGCCCGAGCAGTGCGGCGGCGAAGTCGGCCGTACCGCGCACCGCCCCGATGTCGGCCCCGGTGATGTTGAGATGGCCCATCTTGCGGCCACGCCGCGCCTCGGTCTTGCCGTACAGGTGCAGGTGCGTGCCCGACAGCGCCAGCACGTCGCCCCAGGGCGGCTCGGCCGGCGTGTCGCCGTCGATGAACCAGAGGTCACCCAGCAGATTGAGCATGACCGCGGGGCTGTGCTGGCGCGGCGCGGTCAGGGGCAGGCCGGCGAGCGTGCGCACCTGCAGTTCGAACTGCGAGACATCGCTCGCGTCCATGCTCCAGTGGCCGCTGTTGTGCGGGCGCGGCGCCATTTCGTTGACGACCAGCGAACCGTCGGCGAGCACGAAGAACTCGACGCACAGCACGCCGACGTAATTCAGGCCCTCGGCGATCGACCGGGTCGCGGCCACCGCGCGCTCGGCCAGCGCTTGCGGCATGGCCTGCGGATGAACCTCGGTGACGGCGAGGATGCCGTCGCGGTGCAGGTTGCGCTGGACCGGCAGGTTCACGATCTGCCCGTCGTGCCCGCGCGCGACGATCACCGAGCATTCGAAGTCGAGCGGCAGCAGTTGCTCGAGCACGCAGGGCACGCCGCCCGTCGCGTCCCAGGCCGTGGCCAGCTCGTCGCGCGTCGTCACGCGTTGCTGCCCCTTGCCGTCGTAGCCCAGGCGGGCGGTCTTGAGGATGCCGGGCAGCAGGGTGACGGGGATGGCTGCGACCTGCTCCGCCGTTTCGATCACGGCATAGGGCGCGCAGGCCACGCCGCAGCGCCCGAAGTGGGCCTTCTCGAGGATGCGGTCCTGTGCGATCGCCACCGCCGACGCGCCGGGCGCCACCGGCCGCGCCACCGCCAGGTGTTCCAGCGAAGGTGCCGGCACGTTCTCGAATTCGGTGGTGATCGCGTCGGCCAGGCCGGCGAGCCGGGCCAGGCCGTCGACATCGGTGTAGTCGGTGTGGATGTGGTGGTGGCTGACGCGGCCGGCAGGGCTGTCCGGATCGGGGTCGAGCACTGCCGTGAAATACCCCATGCGCTGTGCCGCATGGGCGAACATGCGGCCCAGCTGGCCGCCACCGAGCACGCCGAGCGTGGCACCCGGCAGCACCGGCGGGCCGGCGGGGACCGGCGTGCTCACAACGCACCCCCGCCCTGCGGCGAGAAGGGCGAGACCGCCGCGGCGGCATGCGGTGCCGCCGTGTCGGGGGGCGGCAAGGTCATGGCCTGCGCCGCCGCTGTCTGGGCGGCGCGGAACGTCTCGAGCTGGGTGCGCAGACGCGGGTTGGTCACCGCCAGCATCGCGACCGCGAACAGCGCCGCGTTGGCTGCGCCCGCGTTGCCGATGGCAAACGTCGCGACCGGCACGCCCTTGGGCATCTGCACGATGCTGTAGAGCGAATCCAGACCCTGAAGGTGCCGGCTCGCCACCGGCACGCCGAGCACCGGCACCGCGGTCTTGGCGGCCAGCATGCCGGGCAGATGGGCCGCGCCGCCGGCACCGGCGATGATCGCCGCGAGGCCCCGCGATGCGGCGTTTTCCGCGTAGGCGAACAGCTGATCGGGCATGCGATGCGCCGAGACCACCTGCGCTTCGTGCGCGATGCCGAATTGCTGGAGAATCTCGATCGCATGCCGCATCGTCTCCCAGTCGGAGTTCGAGCCCATCACCACACCGACCTGGATTGCTTGATTCATGGTTTCAATTTTACGTTTGACCCCCGGTTTCATCCCATGATCGACATCACCCTCGAAAACTTCCAGTCCGAACTCATCGACGGTTCGATGACCACGCCGGTGCTGCTGGACATCTGGGCCGAATGGTGCGGGCCCTGCAAGCAGCTCGGCCCGGTGCTCGAAAAGCTCGAAACGGAGTACGCCGGCCGCTTCACGCTGGCCAAGCTCGACGCCGACAAGGTGCCGCAGATCTCGCAGCAGCTCAGCCAGATGTTCGGCGTGCGCAGCATCCCGTTCTGCGTGATGTTCAAGGACGGGCAGCCGGTCGACGGCTTCGTCGGCGCGATTCCCGCGGCCGAGATCCGCACCTTCCTCGACAAGCACGTGCCGGCCGCCGAAGAACTCGAAGCCGCAGCGGAGGAGGAAGCCGCACAGACCGCACTGGCCGAAGGCGACACCGAAGGTGCGCTCGAGAAGCTGCAGGCGATCGACTTCGCCACGCCGGCCACCGGCGCGGCGCCCGTGCTCGCCGAACTGGACGCGAAGATCGCCGCCACCAAGCGCGACTTCCAGGCCCGCTTCGACCGGGCGCGCCTCCTGATGGCCGCACAGCGCTGGCCGGAAGCCATGGACGAACTGCTCGAGATCCTGATGCGCGACAAGGCCTGGAACGACGAGCTGGCGCGCAAGGCGTACATCGCCGTGCTCGAAATCATCGAGCCACCCAAGGTGAAAGTGGCCGACGGGCAGATTCCGCCGGTCGACCCCACCGTGTCGACCTACCGGCGCCGGCTCAGCAGCGTCGTGCTGAGCTGATCGGCATGGGCGTGCACTTCCTGCCCCGACTCGGCGCGGCTGCCTTCGTGCTGGCATCGCTCGGCGGCTGCGCGGGCAGCGTGAGCCTCGACGAGCCGCTGGAGGGCACGCCCTGGCGACTGTTGCAGATCGACGGCCAGTCGGTCGGTGTCGGCGTCGACCCCCAGGCGCAGCCGCGCATCCAGTTCGATGCCGGCACGCAGCGCATGTCGGGCTCGGGCGGATGCAACGCGATTTCGGGCAACTACCGCCGCAGCGGCAGCGTGCTGCGCATCGGACCGGTGATGTCGACCCGCCGGGCCTGCGCCGACGCCGGATCGAATGCGCTGGAGACGCGCTTTGTCGCCGCGCTCGAGAGCACGGCCGGCTACAGCGTCAGAGGCGCGCAGCTGACCCTGCTGGACACCCGCTCGCTGCCGCTGGCGGTGCTGGAGTTGGGCCTGCGTCCATAGCCGGGAGGATGACGGCACCCTCCGGGCCTCGCACCATGCTGTCATTGACCGATGCCGGGCTCAGCCTGCAACACCACCGCAAGGTGGTGCTGGTGGTGGACCTCGTCGACTCGGTTCGGCTCATGCAGGCGGACGAACTCGGTGTGATCCGGCGCTGGCAGGATTTTCTTGCCCAGGTCCATCAGGTGATCCTGCCCGCGCAACAGGGGCGGCTGGTGAAAAGTCTCGGCGATGGACTGCTGCTCGAATTCGAACGCCCGCAACAGGCCGTCGCGGCGTCCGCCGCGATGCACGCCTGGATGTCGACCCGGTGCCCGCCGCTCGCGTCGGGGGAGCGGATCGCATTGCGGGCCGGCACCCACGCGGCCGACGTGTACGCCGATGGTTTGGACATCTACGGCGCAGGCGTCAACCTGGCGGCGCGCATGGCGACCCTGGCAGGCCCGGGCGAGACGGTGGCCACCGAGGAGGCCTGCGCTGCGCTGGCCGACGGGCTCGACGGCACCATCGAAGACCTCGGCGAGTGCTATCTGAAAAACATCGCTGCGCCGGTGCGCGCCTTCCGCATCGGCGCACCGGGCGTCCCTGCCACCGTGTCGATGCGGCCGATCGACGACGACCCCTTGCGGCCCACCATCGCAGTCATCCCGTTCCAGTGCCGCAACACCGCCGCCCATGCTTTCGCCATCGGCGACCTGGTGGCCGACGGCGTGATCGCCCATCTCGCGCGCAGCCACACGCTGGCCGTGATCTCCCGCCTCAGCACCGCCGCCTTCAGCGGACGCACGGCGAGCCCGGCGCAGATGGGCCAGGCGCTCGGCGCCAACTACCTGCTGTGCGGCACCTACGCGGAAAGCGCCGCGCGGCTGTTGATCACGGCCGAGCTGATCGACGTGCGTTCGGGTCGGGTGCTGTGGGCGCAGCGCCTGTCGTCGTCGGTGGACGATCTGCTGCAAACGGAATCTGAAATCATCTTCGGGCTCGCCGACGGCGTGAGCAACGCCATCCTCGACACGCAGGCCACGCGGGTGTCGCTGCAGCCGCTGCCGTCGCTGGAGAGCTACGCCCTGATGCTGGGCGGCATCCGGCTCATGCACCGGTCGACGCGCGCCGACATGGCGCGCAGCGAGCAGTTGCTGAGCTACCTGGTCGAACGCCATCCTCGGGCGGTCGAGGCGCGCGCGTGGCTGGCCAAGCTCTTCGTGCTGCGCTCAGTCTGCGGCTTTGTCGAAGGCGAGGCCGAGGAGCGGACGCGCGCGCTTTCCGCCTCCAGAAGCGCGCTGCAGCTGGCGCCCGACCACGCGCTGGCGCTGGCGGTGGAGGGCTACATCCACACCCAGCACGGCACCGACATCGACAAGGCGGGCCAACGCTTCGATCTCGCACTCCAGATCAACCCCAGCGAAGGCATGGCCTGGCTGTTCAAGAGCGTGGCGTCCGCCATGTGGGGATCGTCCCGGGATGCGGTGGACGAAGCCGGGAAGGGTTCGGCCCTGTCACCCTGCGATCCGCTCGCCTACTACGTCTACATGCTGCGGGCGTCCGCACTTGCGATCGATCAGCGCTACGACGAGGCCATTCACTGGGCCGGCGAATCCCTGCGACTCAACCGGGTTCACACACCGACGTTGCGGGTGTTGCTGACGGCGCAGGTGTTCGCCGGGCACATCGCGCCCGCACAGGCCACGCTGGCGCGCCTGCTCGAACTGACACCGCAGTTCTCGCTGGCGCGCTACCTGGCCATGGGTGCCGGCGAGAGCAAGACCCGGCGACAGTGCGCGCAGGCGCTGCGGGAACTCGGCCTGAAATGACAAGACATTGGAGGAGCTGGACATGGGTACTTTCGCGGTTCTCGGTGGCGGGCACGGCGGCGGGCATGGTGGAGGCCACGGCGGTGGCCACGGCAGGGCCGGCTCGCAGTCGCCGGAGCTGGCCGACCAGGTGCTCGTCAGCGCGGCACTGATCTCGACGCAACGCGGGATCGCGTCGCCCGAAGGCATCGACGCCTTCGCCAGCCCGGCAATCCACCCGGTCGGCAGGGCCGGCGCGGCGGAGTTCGCACGCTGGGATCCCGGCCTGCACAGCTACATCGTGCTGCCGCAACTGCTCAGGCCGCTCGACTTCGCTCCCGACGGCGGCGATGCGCTCACGCTCAGCGCTTTCGGGCAGCCGGCGCTGACGTTGGTTCGGCCTTCGGAAAGGCGCTTTCGCGCGGAGATCGGGGTCGTCATGGACGAGGCGATGAAACGCGCCGACCGGCACGACGAGATCCTCGTCCAGAACCAGAATTCCATGCCGTTCTGGGCCGCGCTGGTGCCGCTCTCGCCCGAGCGGTGCCGCCACACGATGATCCTGCTGGGCGTGGCCATGGAATTCACGATGCACGTGCAGATGCGCTTCAAGCACGAGTTCGCCTGCTGGCGACCGTTCGAGCTGTCGCCGCAAGTTCAACCCATGATCGACACGCCCCGGCACGGCGCGTTTCCGATGGGCCATGGTTGCGAGGCTGCGGTGGTGGCAGGCTTGCTGGCCGCGCTGACGCGGCCGTCGTCATCGGCCGGTACAAGGGCCTGGCAGATCATGACGGCCCAATTCGACAAGCTGGCCCAACGCATGGCCGACAACCGGGTGATTGCGGGCGTGCACTACCCGATCGACTCGAGCGGCGGGTTTGCGCTGGGCAAGTGGATCGTCGCGTATTTGCAGCGCATGGCCTCGGGGCACGGCGGCGGTTATGCGTTCCACCATTGCAGGTTCGACGCCCAGGATCTCGAGGTGGAAAGACGTGCCACCGCCTACCGCGACATCACCATCGCGCTGGGCGAGGACGACGGCGCGAAACCGCGGATCGAGCCCGTTCCCGCCTGGCAGCAGATGTTCGGCCGGGCGCGCGCCGAATGGCCCGCAAACGCGCCGAGCTGACCCCCATGGGCTGGCAAGCTGCCGAACTGCCGGACTGGTCGCGCGAGGCGGCGCGCAGCGGCCGCCTCGACCCGTATTTCGTGATCGCTCTGGCGTCGAACTTCGACGACCATGCGCCGCGCGATGCGGACACCGGTCGATGGTCGGTGGTGCTCGAGATCGATCCGGACGCGAGCGAGGCCTGCGCCGAACTGTCGGCACTGGCCGCGCAGGGCGAGGAATTGAGCACGGCCGGTCTTGCCGCCCGCTCCGCATTCATCAGCGCTCGTTTGCCGCTCGCCGTTGTCGCGTCGCTGCTGTCGCACCCCTGGCTGCGGCAGGTGGCGCTGACCGAGCCACTGCGGGCCCAGCGTGTCGCGCGGCGCACGCCTGCACCGCCGGCTGCTGCGCCCGAGGCGTTTCCTTTGGCCGGCAACACGAAGGGGCCGGCCGAGGGCGAACGGGTGCTGCTGGCCATCGTCGACCACGGCTGTCCGTTCGCCCACCGGGCCTTCCGCCGCGCCGGCACGGACGGCGGAACCCGCGTGCTGGCGATCTGGGATCAGGATCCGTCGCCGGACGGCCCGTCGACCCTCGGGCCGCCGGCGGGTCATGGCTATGGCCGGCAGATCGACCGGGCGACGCTGGACGCCTGCATGGCGGCATCGCGCGGCCCCGCAGGCCTCGACGAAGATCTTTGCTATCGACTCGCAGGCTGCACCGCGCTGGGCGCCGGACTGACGCACGGCAGCCATTCGATGGGCATGCTTGCGGGAAGCGTCGGCGCGTACGGGCAACCGGTGCACGATCGGGCGTCGAACGCCGACATCGTCTTCGTGCAATTGCCCAGGGATGTCCTCCAGGCGCCGTCGGGTGTGGCGATCCACCGGTGCTTGCTGGACGCCCTGCGCTACATCGACGACGGCGCGGCAGCCAATGGCTTCGATCGTGTGGTGGTCTCGATCGGCTACGGCAGCTACCTCGGGCCGCATGACGGCAGTTCGCTGTTCGAGCGCGCGCTCGACGAGTTCCTGGCCCGTTCAAGGCGGCCTTTCCAGTGCGTTCTCGCGGCAGGCAACGGCTTCGATGCACAGGTGCACGGCGAGGTCAGGCTGTCGGCGCATCAGGGGGCCGAATTCGATTGGCACATGCCCACGGGCAACGAGACACCGGTGCATGCCGAGATCTGGGTCCAGGCCGACGATGCCGACGGGACGGCGTTGAGCCTGTCGGTGTGCGGAGACCTGCTGGCCATGACGCAGCCAGGTTGCCAGGTCTGGCCCGACGCCCTCGAACCTGCCCTGGTCGTGGTGCGGCAGCCTGCCTGCGACGGCCAATGCGTCGTCACGGTGCGCGGGGCGCCGACACTGCGGGAGGACGGCGATCGCGCCGCGGCACCGGCCGGCGACTACCGCCTTGCGTTGCGCAGCGCCGCAGGCCAGTCCGCCAATTTCGATGTGTATGTGGCATGGGGCGGCGAGAACCTGGGCTTTCCGGTGCGCTCCATCCAGACCCGGCTGGCGGCTGTCGGGTCGGGCGCCGCCACGGTCACCGGCGCGGGCACATTGACGGGCTCCGGCTGCGGCCTGTCGCCGCGACTCTTCGTCGCAGGCGGTTTCGTGCCGGCCCCGGGCGCTGCGGGCACTCCCCGGAAGGCAAGCTATTCGGCGGCGGGCCCGACCCGCAGGGGCGGCCGCCCCGGGCCGAGCTTGCTTGCGCAAAGCGAGGAAGATGCGAGGGAATTCGGGCTGCCCGGCCCGGGAACGCGCGGCATGGCGCCCGGCTACCTGAGCGGCACCAGCGTCGCGGCCCCGCAGCTGGCCCG
>SEGN01000292.1 GCA_004211245.1 Variovorax sp. | reverse complement strand
TGCACCGTGTTCACCAGGTACTTCTGCATGTAGGTGGTGAAGGTGTAGAAGATCAGCGAGCCGCCGGCCGTGTAGCCCAGCACCGTGAAGAAGGCCGCCTTGTGGTGGCCGAACAGCGCCGACATGCTGCCGGCGTCCTTGCTGGCCTTGGCCTCGGCGGTCTGCGTCTCGTGCAGCGTGCGGCGCAGCAGCAATGCGACGACCGCCGCGATGGCACCGATCACGAACGGGATGCGCCAGCCCCAGGCCTTGAGTTCGGCCTCGTCGAGGAACTGCTCGAGCACCACGATCACGAGCACCGCGAGCAACTGCCCGCCGATCAGCGTGACGTACTGGAACGACGAGAAGAAGCCGCGCTGCCCCTTGAGCGCCACCTCGCTCATGTAGGTCGCCGTGGTGCCGTACTCGCCGCCGACGGAAAGCCCCTGGAACAGCCGGCACACCAGCAGCAGGAACGGTGCCCACGCGCCGATCTGCGCGTAGGTGGGCAGGCAGGCGATGACCAGCGAGCCGCCGCACATCATCGTGACCGAAATCAGCATCGAGGTCTTGCGGCCGAGCCGATCGGCCACGCGGCCGAACAGCCAGCCGCCGATCGGCCGCATGAGAAAGCCGGCCGCGAACACGCCTGCCGTGTTGAGCAATTGCGCGGTCGGGTCGGACTTGGGGAAGAAGGCCGGCGCGAAATACAGCGCGCTGAACGCGTAGACGTAGAAGTCGAACCACTCGACCAGGTTGCCCGACGAGGCCGCCATGATCGCGAAGATGCGGTGGCGTTTTTCTTTAGCGGAGTAGTGCGGCGCGGCGGCGGCGATGTCGTCGTTGGCCGCTGTGGCGCCAACGGACGTGGCTGTGCTCATGACGAGGCCTCTTGGTGTGTTGTTATGGCGCCTTCGATTCTGCGTCGGGCACGCGACGCGTGTTGTCAGTCAACGGCGCGGCCACGCGCTGCGCGCGGGATTTCCATTGCTTTCAGCATCGGTTCGGGCACCAGCAAAGCTGTAAAGAAGTCAAAATTCCATTGAACATCCGGAATACATATGACGTTCAAGCGCATGGACAACGTCGGCATCGTGGTGCAGACATCGATGTGGCGGTGGCGTTCTCGCATCGCGCTCGCTCAGGAGCTCAGACAATGAAACGAAACGAAGAAGATCCTGGCGTGAGCAACGAACTACTCGCATCATTGCGCGACCGGTTCGCGAAGAACATGCAGCGCCATCGGGGCCACAGCTGGGAGCCGGTCATGGCCAGGCTGCAGAGCAACCCTGCGGCGCTGCGGTCGCTCCTCGCGATGGAATCGTCGGGCGGCGAGCCGGATGTGATCGACCACGACAAGGCCTCCGGGCAGTACCTCTTTTGTGACTGCTCCCCCGAGAGCCCCGCCGGGCGCAGGAGTCTCTGCTATGACCAGGATGCGCTCGACGCGCGCAAGGAGAACAGGCCGGCCGGCAGCGTGGTCGAGGCGGCCGCGGCGATGGGCATCGAACTGCTCGACGAGGCGCGCTATCGGGCGCTGCAGCAGCTTGGCGAGTTCGACCTCAAGACGTCGAGCTGGGTGGCCACGCCGAGGGACGTGCGCGCACTCGGCGGCGCATTGTTCTGCGATCGACGCTACGGCCGCGTGTTCGTCTATCACAATGGTGCGCAGTCCTACTACGCCGCGCGGGGCTTCCGCGGACTGCTCCGCGTCTGAAACGCAGCAACCCCACGCCATGAAATCTGCCGTTCTCGTCATCGACATGCAGCAGGGCCTCTGCGAAGGTGAAGGCGCGGCCTTCGATTGCGAAGGCACCATCTCCCGCATCAACGACGTCACGCGCAAGGCGCGGCAGGCGGGCGTGCCGGTGATCTTCGTCCAGCACGAGTCGAACAGCGGCTACCTCGGACACGACACGCGCGAGTGGCAACTGGCCGAAGGGTTGGCAGTCGTTTCCACCGACGCAAGGGTGCGCAAGACCACGCCCGATGCCTTTCTGCGAACCGGCCTGGAGACGCTGCTGCGAGACACGGGGGTCGAGCGCCTGGTGCTGTGCGGGATGCATTCGGAGTTCTGCGTGGACACCACCGCACGGCGCGCAATGGCGCTGGGGTTCCCGGTCGTTCTGGTGGCCGACGCCCATACCTCGGCCGGAAACGCCGCCATCTCGGCGCAGCAGGTCATCGCGCATCACAACGCAACGCTCACCAACATTTCGAGTTTCGGGCCACGCGTGGTGGCCATCGACAGCGCGAGCCTCGAGTTCGGTGCCGAGCCGATGCCTTGAATGCCACTATCATCCGGCCCCAACAATTCAGGGAGCCTTTGATGCCGTCGACCACCCCCATGCCCGCAGCCCAACGCATCGTGCAGGGCTGTCTTTTCATCGTGGCCGCCATTGCGCTGTTCGGCGGCACGGTGCAGCTGCTGACGGGCCAGCCGGACACCACCCCGCGCCTCGACAACCTGCACCGCTTCATGGGCGGCGTCTATTTCTCCACGGGTGTCATCAGTGGGTGGGCTGCCATGACGATCCGCCGGCAGGGGACACTGGTCTACCTCATCGCCTTTGCCGTGCTGATGGCGGCGGTCGGCCGGCTGCTGTCGATGAGCAAGGTCGGCCTGCCCGAACCCCATGGCATATGGCTGGCCTATCTGGCGCGGGTCACGCCGGCTTCGCCGTAGGCGCCGAGCGCGTAGAGGAAGGTGCGGCCGATCAGCACGCCTCGGGCGCCGAGCGCGCGGGCCTTCAGCACGTCCTGGCCGCTGCGGATGCCGCCGTCCATCCAGACCTCGATCTCGCTGCCCACCGCCTCCACGATGGCCGGCAGCGCCTCGATGGATGACTGCGCACCGTCCAGCTGGCGGCCGCCGTGGTTGGAGACGATCAGCGCATCGGCGCCGCTCGAAGCCGCGAGGCGCGCGTCTTCCACGTCCATGATGCCCTTGAGGATCAGCTTGCCGCCCCAGCGCTTCTTGATCCATTCCACGTCGGCCCAGCTCAGGCTCGGGTCGAACTGTTCGGCCGTCCACGAACTCAGTGACGACAAGTCGCCCACGTTCTTCGCATGGCCCACGATGTTGCCGAAGCTGCGGCGTTTGGTGCCGAGCATGCCCATGCACCAGGCCGGCTTGGTGGCCAGGTTGACGATGTTGGCGAGGGTCATCTTCGGCGGCGCGGTCAGGCCGTTGCGGATGTCCTTGTGGCGTTGCCCGAGCACCTGCAGGTCGAGCGTGAGCTGCAGCGCCGAGCAGTTGGCGGCCTTGGCGCGGTCGATCAGCCGCTCGATGAAGTCGCGGTCCTTCATCACGTACAGCTGGAACCAGAACGGATGCCCGTTGGTTTCGGCCGCGATGTCTTCCAGCGAGCAGATGCTCATGGTCGACAGCGTGAACGGGATGCCGAAGGCCTTGGCCGCCTTCGCACCGAGGATTTCGCCGTCGGCGTGCTGCATGCCGGTCATGCCGGTGGGCGCGATGGCGACCGGCATGGCCACCTCTTCGCCGATCATGGTGGTGCGGGTGCTGCGCCCTTCCATGTTCACGGCCACGCGCTGGCGCAGCTTGATCTTCTGGAAGTCGCTTTCGTTGGCGCGGTAGGTGCTCTCGGTCCACGCGCCGGAGTCGGCGTAGTCGTAGAACATGCGTGGCACGCGGCGCTGGGCGATCACGCGCAGGTCTTCGATGCAGGTGATCCTGGAAAGGTCGGGCAAGGCGGGTCTCCTTCGGGGGCTGTCTCTGGGCAGCCGCCCATTATCGGGGTGCGGACAGCGCGGCGGCGGCCTGGTGCAGTGGCGGGAGCTGGCCTTCGATCAGGCGCAATTGTTCCGAGACCAGCCGTTGTGTGGCGTCGTCGCCGGCAAGGTGGCGCGCGGGCCTGGCCCCGGTCGGGCTGTCCGGCGCAACCTGCCGGCGTGCGAGGCCGGTCGAGAGTGCGTCCAGCCGCGCGGCGATGCGTTCGGCCTCCAGCAGCAGCGCTTCGGACTCGGCGCCGGGCGCGAGCGGTGCGCGATGCGCGCCCAGACCCGACAGGTAGTTGAGCACCGTGTGCGAATGGACCATGAAGCGCAGGCCACGGTCGCCTTCCTCGGCACGTCGGCCGGGTTCGGCCAGAAGGTTGGTCATGGCGGTGGACAGCGCCGCGTCGGCGTTGTGCGCGTTGCGGCGCGCGAGGCGGTAGGCCAGGTCGTCGTGCCGGCCATCGCGGTACTGCGTGGCGAGCGCTCGCAGGTAGATGGCGAGGGTGCCCAGCGCGCGGCTGGCGAGTGCGTCGAGCCGGCGACCCTGCCAGTCGGGCAGGATCAGGAACACCGCTGCGCCGGCCAATGCGCTGCCGATCACCGTGTCGACCATGCGCGGAAGAATCAGCACGCCGCCATCGCCGATCTGGTTGAAGCACATCAGCACCACCAGCGTCATCGATGCGGTCGCGACGGTGTAGCGCGTGGTGCGGGTGCTGAAGAACACCACGCCTGCCACCACGGCGAACAACGCCTGCAAGGGAAGGCTCGGGAACAGGTCGAACAGGGCCCAGCCGATCGTGAGGCCGAGAAAGGTGCCGGTCACACGCTGCAGCATGCGCTGGCGCGTCGCGTTGAAACTCGGCTGGCACACGAACACCGTGGTCAGCAGGATCCAGTAGCCCTGGCGCGCGTGGATCGTGCGCATCAGCACATAGCCCAAGGCCAGTGCCACGCTCAGGCGCAGGGCGTGGCGCAGCAGCGGCGACGACAGCCGGAACTGGTCGCGCACGCGGCCCAGGGCGTCGCGCCACGAGCGCGGCGTCCGGTCGTACAGCGCACCGTCGTTGGCGCCGATCTGCACCTCCGGGTGCTCGGCCCCGGCCAGTTGCGCGTCGAGCGTGCCGAGGTTGTCGGCCAATGCGTTCAGCGAACCCAGCAGGCCGGCCCACTGGGGCTTTCGATCCTCTTCGAGGTGCGCGATGGAGGCACGCAAATCGGCCAGCGCCGCGCCGGCTTCCTCGCTCTTCACGAAGGGCACGCGCAACAGGATGGCCCGCGCCAGGCCGCCGCAGGCACGGCTCTGCACGCGCATCAGCCGCTGGCAGCGGAACAGCACGTCGCTGTGGAAGAAGGCATCGATCAGCTGGTCGTAGGGCAGGTGCGACGAGCTCGCACGCTCGTGGATGTCCTGCGCGATGAAGTAGAGCTGCAGGTACTGCTTCATGCGACTGCCGGAGCGTGTCGCGTCAACGCGGTTGAAGATGCTCTCCTTGGCCTGGTTCAGCGCCATCACCACGCGGCCGCTTTGCTGCGCCAGCTGGATGCGGCGCACTTCGCCGTTATGGTCGCGCACCGGCTCGAACAGGGTGGACTTGAGCCGCAGGTACAGCTCCAGCTCGCGCATCAACTGGGCCAGTGTCTGCTGAACGGGCTGGTGCAGGAACAGCGCGCACCACAGCACCGACAGCAGTCCGTACCAGCTGGCCCCGGCCAGCAGCAGGGCCGGCTCGCGCCAGAAGCTCTGGCCGGCGCCGGTGCGCTGGTCCATGCCGATGGCGGTGTAGATGCACAGGATGAGCGTGCCGTAGGCAATCGCCTGGTAGCGCCGGCTGATGGCGCCCAGCATGGTGAGTCCGAACGCCGCCACCATGAGCACGGCCACGAAGGCAGGCGCCTCGTCGAACACGAGCTGGACCGCGCACGCCGCCGCGAAGAAGCACACCAGCGTGAGCACGAGCGCCTGGGCACGGCCGCGCCAGTTGTCGTCGGTCTCGGCGAGCGCGCAGGCCACCACACCCAGGAACAACGGCACGACCGCGGGCATCTGGTCGAGCGACCAGCAGCCGGCCATGAGCACCGACAGCGCGATCGCCACGCGGATGCTGTAGGCAAAGCTGTTGAGCGCCCAGAGGCGCCGCAAGGTCGTGGAGGCGGTGGCGATGAGCATGGGATTGGCGTACGGGTGTCGAGGTTAACCGTGCACCGCAAGGTCTGCCTGTGGCACATTGGCCGGATGGAATCACGCCCGCCGCTCCCGCCGTTCACCCTCGAAACCGCCACGAAGAAGGTGCAGGCCGCCGAAGACGCCTGGAACAGCCGCGACCCGGTGCGCGTGAGCCTGGCCTACACGGACGACACCGAGTGGCGCAACCGGGCAGAGTTCGTCGACGGACGCGAGCAGGTGGTGGCCTTCCTGCAGCGGAAGTGGGCGCGGGAACTCGACTACCGGCTCAAGAAATCGCTCTGGGCCTTCATGGACAACCGCATCGCGGTGCGCTTCGAATACGAGTGGCACGACGACACGGGCGCCTGGTTTCGCAGCCACGGCAACGAGAACTGGGAGTTCGCGCCGAACGGGCTGATGCAGCGGCGCTACGCCAGCATCAACGACCAACCGATCGCGGAGGGCGAGCGCAGGTTCCGCTGGGAGCGCGCCCCCGCCTAGCCGTCGCGGCACGGCTGTTGCTACATGCGGGGATGGAGACTTCAGCGCTTTCATCCCCCGCCAGCCACCCGCTCTGGCAGCACCAGCTCGGCCTGCTGCTGGAGTCGACCGGCGAGGGCATCTTCGGCATCGACCTCGACGGCCACTGCATGTTCATCAACCGGGCCGGTGCGCAGATGCTCGGCTACGAGCCGGCCGCGGTGCTCGGCTGCAACATGCACGAACTCACGCACCACTCGCATCCGGACGGCTCGCACTACGCCGACACCGATTGCCCGATCTTCAACGC
>SEGN01000291.1 GCA_004211245.1 Variovorax sp. | reverse complement strand
AAGTTGTCGGCGAGGTCTTCGACCTTGATCTTCTCGAACTGCTTCGACAGGCCGAACAGCGGGTTGCGCAGGCTCTGCGTCTTGAGCATGCCGACCAGCAGGTAGCCGGTGCGCACCTGCGCCTCGCCGAACTGCAGCGTGGCATAGGTCCACGCGCGCTCGATGGCGTTCTCGATGTGGGGCGAGAAGTCGCTGATGGCGGTGGCGCCGCGCGGCAGCTTGTCGAGTGCGGCGGTCATGTCCTTGGCCACGGCGGAGATGTCCAGGCCGTAGTGCTGGATCACCCGATGCAGGTCGGAGTCCTGCGCCTGCAGCAGTTGCGCGAACCAGTGCTCCAGCTCCACGTACGGATTGCCACGCATCTTGCAGAACACCGTGGCGCCCTCGATCGCCTTGTACGCCAGCGAATTGAGCTTGCCGAAAAGCGCGGTGCGGCTGATTTCACTCATGAGTTTCTCCGTATGGTTTCAGAACGATTCGATGCGCTCTGGATTGAAGTCAATGAACCGCCGGGCGCGCGCCCGGCTGGCTGCCGACCCGCACGTCGGCCGCGTCTCGCCCGCGCGGGCGCTCGCCGAGCCAGGACATCCAGCCGAGCCGCGGCGCGTTGCCGCGCTGCTGGCCCAGGCGCGTGGGCGGCACCTGCTGTTTTTCGAGGATCAGTTCGGCGTCCCATTCGAGTTCGTCGCCGAGCAGCTGCTGCATCCAGCGCTGCAACACCGGACGCGCCGAACCGCTCGGCAGAAAGAGTTGATAGCGCTGCAGCGACAGCGGGCCGAGGTGCAGCCGCACCCTGTGCTGCCGATCCCAGACCTGGCGCCCCAGCATGGCGCCCATGCCCATCGCGCGTGAACTGGTGCCGCGCCCCAGCCGCGTGACCTCGTCGGGCGGCACGCGCATCCAGTGGCCGACCCAGGGCTCGAGCCGGACCGGCACGCCGAAGTAGCTGCACAGCACCGACTCGACGCTCTCGGCGTTGTGCACGCGGCGCGCGAGGTGCCCCGAGAAGTGCAGCCTCGCATCGTCATGGATCTCGTCGCGGTGGTTGCGCGCCGCCGTGCCGATGCCGATCAGCGAACCGACCTGCAGGCGGAACGCGTCCTCGCCCGGCCGGTCGAGCGCGACGGCCGGCCGCGAGGCGGCCCAGGCGCGGTAGAAGTGCAGCGCGAACCGGTGCGAGAAGGTGTCGAGGAAGGCCAGCCAGGTCGGGTCGCCATGGTTCAGGCTGCGCTCGCGGATGAAGTCGCTCAGGTGCACCGGCAGCGGTCCGTTCGGGCCGATGTAGCCGAAGAACTGCTGGCGCAGCCGCGGCGGCGACACGGCCGTGGCCGGCTCGAAACGGCTGAAGCTCGCGGGCGCGAACGAGAGCGACGGTTCCTGCCCCACGCGCACCGGCTCGGCACCCGGCAACAGTGCCCGGCCCCAGCGCGGCGTGCTGCCGGCGATGGCCTCGAGCCTGCGCATCACGGCGAAATAGTCGTAGGCCCAGGCGCGCGGCGCCCATTCGCCGAGGCTGGCCCCCACACGGGCGGCTACAGAATCGGGCGTGTCCCGCACAGCGGCCTCCATCGCATCAGCTCGCCCTTGCCGGCCACCGTGAGCACCGTCTCGACGAAGTGATTGACCTCGACATGGCGAGCGAGGTAGCGCGCCATCACGGCGCCGAACAGGAACGCGCTGTGACCATGGAAAGCGCCGCGGTCGACCTCGAGCGTGACCTCCAGGCCGCGGCCGAAGGCGATCGGCCCGGCGAGCGGCAGGCGGCGCACCACGGCCCTGGAGGTGACGGAGACCAGCCCTCGCACCTGGCTCTGGCGCACTTCGTCGGCATGCACCGCGTAGAGCATCAGCATCTCGCGCAGCGCCGCGGCGCCCTCGCGGGCGTTGGTGTCGGCCAGAGACAGGTAGTTGAGCGCGAGGTGATCGATGACGCGCCAGCCCAGTCCGTTGTTGACCACCGGCGACACCGGGCGCGAGGGCCCGCGCACGATGCGCACGCGCTCCACCGGGAACGAGTCCATGCAGTCGAAATCGCTGTCGCGGCCGAGCGGCATCAAGAGCGGCAGGTCGCGGTTCGTGCACAGCGCCGTCACCGCGAGCTGGCGCAGGCTGGCCGCATAGGGCGCCTCCTGCGGATCGACGATCTGCATGAACACCTCGGAGCCGATGTGGCTGCTGCGGTGCCCTTCGGTGCGCTGCTTCGCCGACAGCGTGCGCGGCTCGCGCGTGGTGGTGAAGTAGGCGGGGTGGCTGTGCCGGCTGCCGTGGAACGCGGCATAGAAGGGGTGGAAGACCTGCTCCTGCGCGGCGTCGCCGGCGACCGGCGCGCCATGGCCGACGACCTCGGTGACGGTGTGCACCTCGAAGTCCTGCGGCCGCGTGCGGTCGGGCACCAGGTGGAACTGGCTCACGCCCTCGCTCACCGCCACCCGGTCGAGGCGCTTGCTGAAGAGGTTGATCGCGGGCACGCAGTGGAGCTGCACGTTGTCGGCGCTCACCAGTTTTTCGAGCGCCGCGTCGCCACGCGAAAACAGCACGACGATCTCGATCTCGGCCACCGCCATGGTGGCCAGCGCGGCGCGCAGGCCCTGCAGCCGCGCGAACTGGAAGCGCTGCGGGAACGCGAAGTACTCCTGCACCAGCCGATGCCCCGAGAAGCCCGTGGCCGTGACCGGCAGCAGCGCCTCGTCGTCCTCGAAACCGACCGGCTGGATCGCGCTGGCCGGCAGCTGGCGCATGGCCCCGGCCATCACGCCGGTGCCCGACAGCGGCTGCACCATGAGCCCGATCGGCTGGCCCAGCACGCATTCGCAGAGCTGCCAGGCCACGTCGTCGGCGCCGCCGAAGTGGACCACCAGTTCGTCCATCGGGATCTGGTCGAAGGTGAGCCCCGCCGTGGCGCGCAACGCGATGCGCAGGCCGCCCCGGATCTCGCGCGACTGCGGGTGCTGGTTCAGCGGCAGGTCGGGCGCATAGCTGAAGTACTGCGCGCGCTGCACCTCGACCGGCCACACGCGCAACGCCCGCGCCGTGCGGAACTCGCAGTGCGTGTTCTGGCCCACGGCCTGGCGCGCCCGCAGGCCGCTGCCTCGCGGCAGCGTGGGGCCGAGCGCAAGGTTGGCGTCTTCGCTGTCGGGCGCGCAGTTCACCACCACCATGGCCGGCGTCGGCGCCATGAAGTGGGGGTACACGATGTCCAGCAGATGGCCGGTGAAGCGCGGGAATTCGGCGTCGAGCTTCAGGCCGACGCGGGCCGAGAGGAATGCGGTGGCTTCGATCAGCCGTTCGACATACGGGTCGGCGACCTCCTGGCCCTCGATGCCGAGCCGGTGCGCAATCTTCGGAAAGGCACGCGCGAACTCCGACGTGCTCTCGCGAAAATAGCGCAGTTCCTGCTCGTACAGGTTCAGGAGACGAGGGTCCATGCGACTACCGCGCCGGTTGCGTCATGTCTTCGATTTCTATCCGCCCTTCTTCCAGGTCGACGCGGCTTCGCATCAGGAACTCCATCGGCACGGGTTGCGCCCACAGCATGCCGCGGATCTGCAGGCTGATGCAGTTGTGGGAATCAAGGGCGGAGCCTTTCATGACGAGTTCAACTTCGAGGGTGCGGGGCAGGATGCGCGGCTCGAATTGCACAATCGCATTCTTCAGAGCCTGTTCCATGCTGACACGCTGCACACTGGACGTGAACTGGCCGGACAGCATAGGCAATCCGTAGTTGAGCACCGAGCACGCAACGTTCGGATGGCGCTTGTCGTCCATGCCGAGGCCGAGGCCGGTGGCGTTGAGCAGCCAGCCCAGGTCGCGCAGCACGGCCTGGCGCAGCGCCTGCTTGGTCAAGGTGCGCTTAGCTGGATGGCGCCGTCGGCACTCTGCTCCGAACCTTCGTAGCGCACCGGAATCAGCGCGAGCGACTCGCCGCCGTTCTCGAACTGCAGGTGCGCGGGCAGCCACACGCAGTCGCGCAGATCCTCCGGCGGGTCGACCTTGATGTGGGCCAGACGGGCATACGGGATCCAGTAGTACTTGCCGTTGACGAAGGCTTCGAGCACCGGGCCCAGGCGCATGTCGGCGTCGGCCAGCCACTCGAAGGGCGCACCGTCGATGGTTCCGGCGGATGCGGGCGCGGCATCGAACGCGCGCTGGCGCAGGTCTTCGGCCATGGCGTCCTCGCCGCGGCCGCGCCGCAGCAGCGACTCGATGAGCAGCGCGAGCCATTCGTCGGGCTGGCCGAACACCATCGGCGTGCGCCGGCCGGCAAACACCTCGGCGCGCACGCCTTCGCAACGGATCGCCTCGCCGTAGACCTGCTTCATCGGCACGGCCAGCGCGTCCAGTTCGGCAGCCACAGAGAGCTGGTTGAGCGCACGCTCCCATTGGCCCAGCACGCACAGCAGCTGCGCGAGGAAGACGCGGTGCTTGCTGTCGCCGGGCCTGGCGCGCACCTCGTCGGTCAGGGCCTTGAGCGCGCCGGCGGGGTCGGCCGAGCGCAGCAGTTCGGCGGCCGACGTCATTTGCCACCCCGCTTTCCTGCCTTGGAAAGTCGTGCGGTGCGCACGCCGCCGCGTTGGCCCGAGGTGACCTGGGGTGCCGTCTCCACGGTGAAGCCGGTGAAGTCGATCGTGAGGATCTCGTGCGGGCGGCGGATCGGCCGCCCGCCCATGAAAAGGTACTGGCTCGTGATGCGCCCGCCTTCCATCATGAGGGAGAAGAAGGGATCGGCCTTCACGTCCACGCCACCCGCGCGGAACACGTCGATCCCGATCACCAGATCCTCGACCTGCTTGTAGTGCAGGCTGGCCAGCGTCGCCGTGGCCGCATCGCACTGGCGAACCACGGTCAGCGGTTCCGCACTGACCATGCCGCTGGCGGAGCCGGCCGCCTGCAGTGCGTACGACTGGAAGAAGAACGACGTGATGAAAAGCCCCGGCACATCGTCGAGCGTGCGCGTGTCTTCGCCCGCGACCTGGTTGCCGGCCGATGCGACGAACATGACGATGTCCGACTGTTCGTCGTACTCGAGCGAGTCGAGAACGCCGAGCGCCTCGTTCGGCGACAGGACGTACTTGTCGGGGTCTGAACCTGGGAACGGCATGACTATCTCCTCTTCGGTTAGCGTGAGAGCGCGCCATCGGCGGCCCAGTGAACCATTGCAGCGAACACCTGCCGCTCGCTGGCCGGCGGCAGCAGGCCGCGCACCCGCAGGTCGGGCATTGCGTCGGCCGGCCCTGCGCCGAACAGGCGCGCCGCGCTGAATGGCGCGGCCGGTGTCGCGACCACCATCAGTCGGCTGCCGGGTGCATCGAACCAGGGCAATTCGAAGCGCTTGGCGGACGGCAACTCGCGCGTGCCCTGCTCGAAGCGGTTGGTCTCGCCCATGTCGCCCGGATAGACCGCCTGCACGGCGCCCTGCGCATCCACGCTCGCCGGCGCGCAAGGACGGCCGCTGCGCGCCGGCGCGCCCGGCCGGCTCGCTGCGCAGCAGCCGGGGGCCGCTCCACACCTCGAACTGCGCCTCGAAGCCGTCGATCGGTGCGACCCCGGCTGCAAGGGCCTGCAGGCGCGTGAACCATTTGAGCCGCGCCATCGTCTCGAGCCGCTGGCGCGAGACGCCGGCGTCCGCCACCAGGTCGGCCTGCACGGCAGCCTCCACGCGCACGATGGATGCGGGGTACTCGAGGCTCAAGCCCTCCGGCAGACCCCCCTCGGCGAACACGCGCAACGCGAGCGAGGCCGGCGCGTCCATCGGCGACACGCTCCAGAAAGCGGCGCCCGACAGCTCCCGCAAGCCTTCGGGCAAGGCGACCTGGGCAGAGCCCAGTGCGACCTGCGACAACGGCGCCGTCGCACGGCGCACCGAGCCGTCTTCCAGCGTGGCGGAGACGCGCACCGCCTGCTGCGCGACCAGGCCATCGAGCTGGCCTGCGGCGACGGTGAGGGTGCCACCGGCACGCTGCGCACGCCACACCGGCCGCGTCGACACGGCACGCGGGCTGTTGGCGAACAGCGCGGCATCGAGGTTGCCTTCGGCCACCGGCGACGGCAGCTCGCGCGAGGGAAAGCGCTGGGC
>SEGN01000290.1 GCA_004211245.1 Variovorax sp. | reverse complement strand
AAGATGTCGGCGCTGCGCTGGTAGAGCTGGCAGCTCAGCTTGCCGCGCTCGCCCGCGGCCTGCGGCGGCGCGACGTAGAACTGGAAGAACGCGTGGCAGGGCATCAGCGCCATCTTCGAGAGCTCGGCCACGTTCCACGCGCTCACGATGATGCGGCGCGAGTCCGGGTTGGTCTTGAGTGTCTTGATCACTTCGGCGATCTGGTCGATGTGCCCGCCATCGGGCGTGGGCCAGCTGCGCCACTGCACGCCGTAGACAGGGCCCAGGTCGCCATCCTCGCGTGCCCATTCGTCCCAGATGGTCACGCCGCGCTCTTTCAGCCAGTTGTTGTCGCTGGAGCCGGTCAGGAACCACAGCAGTTCCTGGATGATGGACTTGACGTGCACCTTCTTCGTGGTGACGAGGGGAAAGCCTTCGTTCAGGTCGAAGCGCATCTGGTAGCCGAACACGCTCTTGGTGCCGGTGCCGGTGCGGTCGCTCTTGAAAACGCCCGTCGTGTCGACGTGGCGCATGAAGTCTTCGTATTGGGAGCGGATGGGGTGGGTCATGCGCAAGCGGCCTCCGAGCGCAGCACGCGCCCCGGGTTCAGGATGTTCTTCGGGTCGAGCCCCCGCTTGATGGCGTGCATCATGCCCAGCGCCACCGGGGATTTGTGCTTCTCGAGCTTGTCGACCTTGAGCGCGCCGATGCCGTGCTCGGCCGAGAAGGAGCCGCCGAACGTTTCGACGGCGTCGTAAACCAGCGTGTTGACGCGCTCTTCCTGGTCGCGCAGGAAGGCCCTGGCGTCGCCATCGGCCGGTGCCTGCACGTTGTAGTGCAGGTTGCCGTCGCCGAGGTGGCCGAAGTTGACCAGCCGCACGCCCGGAATCTCCCGCTGCAGCAGCGCGTCGGTGCTGGCCACGAACTCGGGGATGCGCGATACGGCGATCGAGATGTCGTGCTTGATGTTCAGGCCCTCTTCGGCCTGCGCGAGCGGAATGTTCTCGCGAATGTGCCAGAGCTGGTGCGCCTGCGTGAGGTTCTCGGCGACCACGGCGTCGGTCACGCAGCCGTCTTCGAAGGCGGTTTCCAGCAGTGCTTCGAAGCGCGCACGCGCGTGCTCTTCCGATTCGCTGTCGGAGTTCTCCAGCAGCACGCACCAGGGCACGGCGTCCTCGTCGAGGAAAGGCACGCGCAATTGCGGCATGTGCTTGCCGACCAAACTCAGCGCGAACTTGCCCATGACCTCGAAGCCCGTGAGGCCGGCGCCCAGCTGCTTGTGCGCGAGGCCGAGCAGCGTCACCGCATGGTCGAGCGACGGCACCGCCGCCCAGGCGGTGAGCCGTGCGGCCGGCATCGGGTACAGCTTCATCGTCGCGGCGGTGATGATGCCGAGCGTGCCTTCGCTGCCGATCATGAGGTCGCGCAGGTCGTACCCCGTGTTGTCCTTGCGCAGGCCCTTGGTGCCTTCCCAGATCTCGCCCTGCGGCGTGACCACTTCGAGGCCCAGGCACAGGTCGCGCGCGTTGCCGTAGCGCACCACCTGCGTGCCGCCGGCGTTGGTGGCCAGGTTGCCGCCGATGGTGCAGCTGCCTTCGGCCGCCAGACTCAGCGGAAACAGGAAGCCGGCCTTCTCCGCGGCTTCCTGCAGCGTCTGCAGGATGCAGCCGGCCTCGACCGTCACCGTGAGGTTGGCCGCATCGATGGCGCGGATCGCGTTCATGCGCTGCAGGCTCAGCAGCACCTGCGTGCCGCTGCCGTCGGGCGTGGAGCCGACCGCCAGGCCGGTGTTGCCGCCCTGGGGCACCAGCGACGTGCCGACCGCCGCGCAGGCCTTGACCACGTCGGCCACCTGCTGCGCGTTGCCGGGGCGCACCACCGCCAGCGCCTTGCCGCGCTCGCGCTTGCGCCAGTCCTGGCCAGCGCGCGGCTCAGGGGCAGCACGTCGCTCCAGGCGCGCACCACCCCTTCGGTGAAATAGAGCCACACCATGAGGCTGACCCAGCGGTAGGTGTACATGCGATTTTTCAGCAGGCCGGCCAGCGGCACGACCAGCGGCAGCACCTTGAGCGCCAGGATCGAGCCGCCCGGGCGCAGCGGCGCGAGCCACATCTCCCAGGCCAGCCCGAGCACGATCAGGCCGACCAGGCTGCCAACGGCGAGCGAGCGGGTCAGGGCAACAGAGGAGGAGGGAGTCGAGGAATGGGTCACGGACGGACGGCGAAAGGCCGAATGGCATGATACCGGCCATGAATTTTCAGCAGTGGCTGGGGGATGTTTCGCGCTTTCCATGGCGCAATACGGCAGCCGTGCTGGGCGAGCGCTTCCGCGAAGACCGCCTCGGCCTCACGGCCAGCAGCCTCACCTTCACCACCACCATCGCCCTGGTGCCGTTCTTCACCGTGGCATTGGCGCTGTTCAGCGTGTTCCCGATGTTCGCGAAGATGCAGGGCCGGCTGCAGCGCTGGCTCGTCGAGAGCCTGATCCCGGAGAACATCGCGCGCCAGGTGCTCGGCTACCTCAACCAGTTCTCGAGCAAGGCGGGCGGCCTCGGCATCGCCGGCCTGATCGTGCTGCTGGTGACCGCCATCGCGCTGATCCTCACCATCGACAAGACGCTCAACAACATCTGGCGCGTGCGCTCGCCGCGGCCGTTCGCGCAGCGGGTGCTGATCTACTGGGCGGCGATCACGCTCGGGCCGCTGATCCTGGCGGTGAGCCTGTCGACGACCTCCTACGTCTTCTCGGCCTCGCGCGACGTGGTGGGCGGCAGTGGCGGCATGCTCAAACTGGTGTTCGACACCTTCGAGTTCGCGCTGCTCGCGGCCGGCATGGCCTCGCTCTACCACTACGTGCCCAACACCTCGGTCAAGTGGGCGCACGCCTGGGCCGGCGGCTTGTTCGTGGCGGGAGCGATCGAGATCGCCAAGCGCGTGCTGGGCTACTACATCAGCCAGGTGCCGACCTACTCCGTGTTGTACGGCGCCTTCGCCACGGTCCCGATCCTGCTGGTGTGGATCTACGTGGCCTGGGTCATCGTGTTGCTGGGCGCGGTGATCGCGGCCTACCTGCCCAGCCTGCTGACCGGCGTCGCGCGCCGGGGCGGCACGGCCGGCTGGCCGTTCCAGCTGGCCGTGGAGGCGTTGCAACTGCTGCATCGCGCGCAGTCGACACCCGCCCGGGGGCTCGGTGTCGGCGAGCTGGTGCTCGAAATGCGCGTCGACCGCCTGCAGCTGCTGCCGGTGCTCGAGACGCTGGTCGCGCTCGACTGGATCGCGCCGCTCGCCGAGGAGCCGGACGACGAAGATCCGCGCTACGTGCTCCTGGCCGACCCCGACCGCACGCCGCTGCATCCACTGCTGGCCGAATTGCTGATGCCGCCGGCCGAAACGCTCGCGCCGGTCTGGGCCAAGGCACCGCTCGCCCGGCTGCGCCTGCGCGATGCGCTGTAGCGCGCCGCGGCCGATAATCCTGACGCCTTGAACGCCATGCCGCAAACCCCCGACCACGACGCCCTCTGGGTGGTGTGCCTGTGCGCCGACTGGTGCGGCGCCTGCCGCGAATACCGGCCGCAGTTCGAGCAGGTCGCGCGCGCGCATCCGTCGCTGCGCTTCGCGTGGGTCGACGTCGAGGACCACGCGGACATTGCGGACGATTTCGACGTCGAGACCTTTCCGACCCTCCTGGTGGCAGGCAGCGACGGTACCCGGTTCGTCGGGCCGCTGCTGCCGCATGCGGAAACGCTGTCGCGCATGCTGTCGGCCCTGCAGCCGGGCCGGCCGAACGCCGGCGAGGTCGATGTGCTGCTCGCGGCGCTGCGCCACGCCCCTGCGGAGTTCGAGGTCAAGCGCCCCTGAGCCGTTTGCTACGCGTCGAGGAAATCGCGCAGCGCGAACAGCACGTCGTCCGGCGCTTCGGACAGCAGGGCATGGCCTGCCTTGACGGTGACCACCTTTGCGGCCGCTGCCTTGCCGATCAACGTTGTCGTCGCGCGCGGCGGCGTCATCTGGTCGGAGGCGCCGAGCAGGAACAGCACCGGGCAGGTGACGGCGGCCATCGCGGCCTCGCCGTTGGTGTAGTCGTTGCAGGCCTTGAACCCGATGTGGAACACGTTGGCCTGGCGGTTGCTCGCCAGCACGCGCCGCATCAGTGCGCGTGAGCTTCCGTAGAGCCAGGTGCCGGGTCCGAGCGAGGAGGGCGGCGGCGCCAGCAGCGAGTGCGACAGGTTGTTGACCAGCGTGATCGCGCGCTGCGGATCGTGGAGCGCACCTTCGAGCAGCGCGGGCGACACCGCCATCGGGTAGGCGGTGCCGACCAGCGCGAGGTGCGTCACGCGGCCCGGTGCGCGCGACGCGGCCTCCAGCGCGATCAGCGAACCGAAGCTGTGGCCGACCAGCGCGGCTTTCGCGATGCCTGCTGCGTCCATCAACGCAATCACGAAGTCCGCCGCTTCTTCGACACTTGCCGGCGGCGCACCTTCGCTGCGGCAGTGACCCGGCAGGTCGACGGCGAGCACGTTCCAGCCGTGGTTGGCGAACCAGCGGCTCTGCAGGATCCACACGCTGTGGTCGTTCAGAACGCCGTGGATGAACACGACGGTCGGCCTGGCCGGGTCGAGTGCCTTGCCGCCGGTGTAGCACCAGGTGCGATGGCCATTGACGACGAATTCCATCACGCACCCGCCTTTTCCGCGGCCTTCAGCGCCCGCTTCAGGTCGTCGATCAGATCGGCCGGATCTTCCAGCCCGATCGACAGCCGGATCGTCCCCTGCGAGATCCCCGCACCGGCCAGTGCCTCGTCCGTCATGCGGAAGTGCGTGGTGCTCGCCGGGTGGATCACCAGGCTGCGGCAGTCGCCGACGTTGGCCAGGTGGCTGAAGAGCTTCAGCGCCTCGATGAACTTCTTGCCCTGTTCGCGGCTGCCCTTCAGGTCGAAGCTGAACACCGCGCCCGCGCCCCTGGCGCCGTGCCGCAGCAGCTTCTGCGCGAGCGCATGGCTCGGATGCGATTCGATCAGCGGGTGGCCCACGCGCGAGACGAACGGATGCGCCACGAGGAACTCGACCACCTTCTGCGTGTTGTCGATGTGGCGCTCCATGCGCAGCGGCAGCGTCTCGATGCCCTGCAGGATCAGCCAGGCGGTGTGCGGGCTCATCGACGCGCCGAAATCGCGCAGGCCTTCGCGCCGCGCGCGCAGCAAAAATGCACCGACCGTGCTCTCCTCGCTGAACACCATGTTGTGGAACCCGTCGTAGGCCTCGGTCAGTTCGGCGAACTTGCCGGAACGCTCCCAGTCGAAACTGCCGCCGTCGACCACCACGCCGCCGATCACCGTGCCGTGGCCCGACAGGAACTTGGTCGCCGAGTGATAGACCAGGTCGGCGCCCCAGTCGAACGGCTTGATCAGGTAGGGCGAGGTCAGCGTCGAATCGACCAGCAGCGGCACGCCGGCCGCATGCGCGATGTCGCTCACGGCAGGGATGTCGAGCACGTCGAGTCCGGGGTTGCCGACCGTCTCGCCGAACAGCAGCTTTGTGTCGGGCCGGATCGCAGCGCGCCAGCCGTCGAGGTCGCCGGGCTTGACGAAGGTCGTCTCGATGCCGAAGCGCCGCATCGTGTAGTGCAGCAGGTTCTGCGAGCCGCCGTAGAGCGCGGTGCTGGCCACGATGTGCGAGCCCGCGCCCATCAGCGTCGCGATGCTCAGGTGCAGCGCGGCCTGGCCGCTGGCCGTGGCGATCGCGCCGATGCCGCCTTCGAGCGCCGCCACGCGCTGTTCGAGCACCGCGTTGGTCGGATTGCTGATGCGGCTGTAGACGTGGCCGGCGCGTTCCAGGTTGAACAGCGCCGCCGCATGGTCGCTCGACTCGAACACGAACGAGGTGGTCAGGTGGATCGGCACGGCCCGCGCGCCGGTGGCGGGGTCGGGCGATGCGCCGGCATGCAGCGCGAGGGTGTCGAATCCGGGGTCGGA
>SEGN01000289.1 GCA_004211245.1 Variovorax sp. | reverse complement strand
GTTGTTCACCGGTCGAGCGCCGGCCGCTTGGGGTCGAACTTCCAGCCGGGGACGAGGAACTGCATGGCCATCGCATCGTCACGCGCGCCGAGGCCGTGCTCCTTGTAGAGCCGGTGCGCGCGTTCGACCTCGACCATGTCGAGCTCGATGCCCAGGCCCGGCTTCTTCGGCACCTGCACGTGCCCGCCGACGATCTGCAGCGGGTCTTTGGTGAGGCGCTGGCCGTCCTGCCAGATCCAGTGCGTGTCGATGGCCGTGACCTTGCCCGGCGCAGCGGCGCCGACGTGGGTGAACATCGCGAGCGACACATCGAAATGGTTGTTCGAATGCGAGCCCCAGGTCAGGCCCCAGTCGCGACAGGTCTGCGCGACGCGCACCGAGCCGGCCATGGTCCAGAAGTGCGGGTCGGCCAGCGGAATGTCGACCGATTGCAGTGCGAGCGCGTGGGCCAGCTGGCGCCAGTCGGTCGCGATCATGTTGGTGGCGGTGGGCAGGCCCGTGGCGCGGCGGAACTCGGCCATCACCTCGCGGCCGGAGAAGCCGTCCTCCGCGCCGCAGGGGTCCTCGGCGTACGCGACCACGCCGCGCAGGTCGCGCATGAGGCGGATCGCGTCCTTCAGCAGCCAGCCGCCGTTCGGGTCGAGCGTGACCCGCGCTTCAGGAAAGCGTTCATGCAGCGCGACGATGGCCTCGATCTCGTCGTCGCCGCGCAGCGCGCCGCCCTTGAGCTTGAAGTCGTTGAAGCCGTACTTCTCGCGCGCCGCCTCGGCGAGCCGCACGATCGCCTCGGGCGTCATGGCCTTCTCGTGGCGCAGGCGGAACCAGTCGTTGTCGGCGCCGGGGTCGCTGGCATAGGGCAAGTCGGTCTTGTCCTTGTCGCCGACGTAGAAGAGATAGCCGAGCATCTCGACCGCATCGCGCTGCTGGCCTTCGCCGAGCAGCGCCGCGACCGGCACGCCGAGGTGCTGGCCGAGCAGGTCGAGCAGCGCCGACTCGATCGCGGTGACGGCATGGATGGTGGTGCGCAGGTCGAAGGTCTGCTGGCCGCGACCGCCGCTGTCGCGGTCGGCGAACTTCGCCTGAACCTCCTGCAGCAGGCGCTGCTGCGAACCGAGCGGCTGGCCCACGACGAGCGGGCGTGCGTCTTCCAGCGTCTGCCGGATCTTCTCGCCGCCGGGCACCTCGCCCACACCGGTGCGGCCCGCGCTGTCGGTGAGGATCAGGAGGTTGCGGGTGAAGAACGGTCCGTGCGCGCCGCTCAGGTTGAGCAGCATGCTGTCGCGGCCCGCGACGGGGATCACGCGGAGTTCGGTGATGAGCGGAGTGGAGGGTGCGGGCATCGGAGATCAGTCTGCCTTGATGTTGCCGGTCTCGATGACCTTCTGCCAGCGCGCGTATTCACGGGCCTGGAAAGCGGCGAACTGCTCCGGCGAGTTGGCCACGACCTCCAGGCCGATGTCGGTGAACTGCTGCTTGACGGCCGGGTCGTTCAATGCGGCGACGATCGCACCGTGCGCCCTGGCCCGCACGTCGGCCGGCAATCCCTTGGGAGCGACCACGGCCTGCCATGAGTAGACGTCGACGTTCTTGACGCCCGCCTCGGCCAGCGTGGGCACGTCGGGCAGCACCGGCGAGCGCCTGTCGCCGGTGACGGCGAGGGCCTTGAGCTTGCCGGCCTTGATGTTCTGCACCACGGCGTTGACGTTCTGGAACGAGGCGTCGACCTGGCCGCCGAGCAGGTCGGTGATGGCCGGTGCGCCGCCCTTGTAGGGGACGTGCAGCCCGCTGGTGCCGGTCTGTTGCCAGAACAGGACTGCCGTGAGGTGATCGCTCGAGCCGTTGCCCGATGAAGCGAAGGTCATCTTGCCCGGGTTCTTCTTCTCGAAGGCGATGACGTCGGCCACGCTCCTGTGCGGCGAGCCGGCCGGAACCACCAGCACGTTCGGCGCCTGCACCGCGACCGTGATGAAGTCGAAGTCGTTCATCGCGTCGTACTGCATGCCCTTGATGAGGTGCGGGGCGATGACCAGCGGGCCGAGCGATGTGACCAGAAAGGTGGCGCCGTCCGGTGCCGCGCGCTTGACCATCGTGGCGCCGATGGTGCCCGTGGCGCCTGCCTTGTTGTCGACCAGGAAGGGTTGGCCGAGCGTGGCGGCCATCTTGGTGCCGATGGCGCGGCCGACCATGTCGGTGGAACCGCCGGCAGGGAACGGCACGATCAGCGTGACCGGCTTGGAAGGCCAGGCTTGCGCCAGCACGCCGGGACCTGCAAGGGTCGCAGCCAGTCCGATCGCAAGCATTGCGATGAGTTTTCTCATGGGGTTGTCTCCTGAAAGCGCGCGCCGGGACAGCGCTGCCGAGGCCGCGATGATAGCGCTACCAAACGCCTCGTCAAGCAGTACCCCAGGGTCGTTCAGGTGCTTTCGCGTTCGACGATCGAGAAGCCCATGTCGACCACGCGCTGCGCGATCTCGCGCCCTTCCGCCCGGTCGACGATGAACTGCGCCGCCTGCCGGCCGATCGCGGTGCCGTCGATGCGCACGGTGGTGAGCGCCGGGTGCAGGTCGGCCGAGAACTCGAGGTCGCCGAAGCCGACCACCGCGAGTTGCGCCGGCACTGCGATGCCGCGCGCCTGCGCCTCGGTCATCACGCCGAGTGCCAGCAGGTCGGAACTGCAGAACACTGCGTCGGTGTCGGGCAGGCGCTGCAGCAGGTCGGCCAGCGCAGCGCGCCCGCTCTTCAGCGTCGTGGGCGCGGGGACGTTCACCACCGCCACCTCGCGCACACCCGCGGCGCGGGCCGACTGCGCGAACGCCTGTTGCCGCCGGGACGAACGCTCGTCGTCGCCGGCCACCATGGCAAGCCGGCGCCGGCCCTTCGCAACCAGAAAGTCGGCCACGGCGCGGCCCACCTCGACATGCGAGAAGCCCACCAGCATGTCGAGCGGCGTCGGCGTGAGATCCCAGGTTTCGACCACCGGGATGCCCGCGGCCAGCAGGCGCCGGCGCCCCTGCGGTGAATGGACGATGCCGGTCAGCACGATGCCGTCGGGCCGGCGGCCGATGATGGCTTCGAGCAACGCGTCCTCGCGCGAATCCACATAGCCGCTCTGGCCCAGCATGAGCTGGTAGCCGTGTTCGGCCAGCGCATCGGTCAGCGCCTGCACGGTCTGCTGGAACACCGGCCCCGAGATGGTCGGCACCACGGCCGCCACGAGCCGGCTGCGCGACGACGCGAGCCCGCCGGCCAGCCGGTTGCGCACGTAGCCGGTGTTCGCGACGGCATCGGACACCTTGCGCAGCACGTCGGCGGAGACCTGCGACGGCGTGCTGAGCGCGCGCGAAGCGGTGATGGGCGCGACGCCGGCCAGCCTTGCGACATCGTGCAGGGTGACCGCGCCGCTGCCACGGCGGGAGCGTCGGGCCGGCGGGGTCGGAGCGTTCATCGGCGGGATTCTAGGAGCGCAGGCGCCAGCAGAAGGCCAGCCCCAGCACCAGCCCGCCGGCCACGTCGATCGCCACGTGCTGGCGAATGGCGAGCGTCGAATAGACGATCCCGACAGCCCACGCGACGTTGAGCAGGTGCATCCAGGCCGGGGCGCCCACCTCGCGCAACTGGCGCATGAGCACGGCGCAGGCAAACACCGAGAACGAGACGTGCAACGACGGAAAGGCATTGCCGGCGGCGTCGGTGGTCTTCAGGAAATGCAGGGCCGGATGCAGCTCGCCATCGATCACGAAGATCGGCACGGCCGTCGGCCAGAACCAGAAGACGGTGAGCGCGATGGCACGGGAGCATCCAGGCTTGCGGCAGCCGGTGCTGCATCACCTGGAAATAGAGCACGAAGAACCCGACGGTCGCGAGCGTGTTGCCGACGAACTTGAGCGGCCACAGCGTCGCGACGCGGCGACCGAGCACACGCTGCCAGGGCCCGTCTACCAGGCCGTCCATTTGGCGGCGCTGGCCGCCGAGGCCACGGTGCGCTCGATGAAGCGCACGCCGCGGGCCCCCTCCTCCACGCGCGGGTAGTCCGCCAGCACCGGGTCGGCGGTGCTGCCTGCGAGACGCGCGTGGATATCGGCCATGACGCCACCATACACGTTGGCGAAGGCCTCGATGAAGCCTTCGGGGTGCCCGGCCGGAATGCGGCTCGCGCGTTGCGCCGCGGGGTGCAGCCAGGGCGAACCGCGCGTGAGGATGCGCTTCGGGCCGTCGTGCGGCAGATGCACCAGTTGGCTCGGCCGCTCCTGCCGCCACTCGAGCGTGCCGAGCGTGCCCGACACGCGCAGGCGCAGGTCGTTCTCGAGGCCGGTGTTGATCTGCGAGGCGATCAGCACGCCGCGCGCGCCGCCAGCGAAGCGCAGCAGCAGGCTGCCGTCGTCGTCGAGCGCGCGGCCCGGCACGAGACTCGACAGGTCCGCGCAGAGGCTCTCGATCTCCAGCCCGGTGACGGTG
>SEGN01000288.1 GCA_004211245.1 Variovorax sp. | reverse complement strand
AAGCTCCCTGGCTTGAAGGGCCGCGAGAAGAGACCGAGGCACTCGTCCTTCAGGTCGTTCATCAACGCATAGAACAGGCCCACGTACTGCATCGGCGTCACGCCCTCGTTGCCCGGGGTTCGCAACGCCTTCGGGTTCACCCCGGCTTGACGTAGATAGCCATCGAGGTCCATCCCCTTGCTTTCGAGCCCGGAGAGCATTCCGAAGACAAAGACAGGGGCAATGAAGCCGCCAGTGTTTACCCGGGGTTTGGCAGCTTTGAGGTCTTTTGCCACGGCTTCAAGGTTTTCGGCTATCGCTGGGGAGGGGTTGCGAGCCTAGCATCCGCCCCGTCTTCAGCACAAAGGACCGTTCATGAAGCAAGACGTCTACGTCGTCGGTGTCGGCATGGTGCCATTCACCAAACCCGGGGCCAGCGAGCCCTATCCGCAGATGGCCGCGAAGGCCGTGAATGCCGCACTGGCGGACGCGGGCCTCGCATACCGCGACGTGCAGCAAGCCTACGTGGGCTATGTCTACGGCGACTCCACCGCCGGCCAGCGCGCGCTGTACGAGGTCGGCATGACGGGCATTCCCGTCGTCAACGTGAACAACAACTGCTCCACCGGTTCGTCGGCGCTGTTCCTGGCGCGCCAGGCCGTGATGAGCGGCGCCGCCGAATGCGTGCTGGCACTCGGATTCGAGCAGATGAATCCCGGCGCGCTGGGCTCGGTGTTCGCCGACCGCCCCACCCCGTTCCAGCGCTTCGACGATGCCACGCAGGAGCTGGTCGGCCACGGCGAGATCCCGCTGGCGCTGCGCTATTTCGGCGGCGCCGGGCTGGCGCACATGGAAGAGTTCGGCACGCCGATGGCCACCTTCGCGAAGATCCGCGCCAAGGCCAGCCGCCATGCATCGAACAACCCGCTCGCGCTGTTCCGCACGGTGGTGACCGAAGAGGAAGTGATGAACGCCCCCGTGATGTGGCCGGGCGTCATGACGCGGCTCATGGCCTGCCCGCCCACCTGCGGTTCGGCAGCGGCCATCGTGTGCTCGGAAGCGTTCGCGAAGAAGCACGGGTTGAACATGGCGGTGCGCATCCGCGCGCAGGCGATGACGACCGATGGTCCGCAGACGTTCGGCGCGAAGGACATGCGCGAGGTGGTGGGCTTCAGCATGGCAAAAGCCTGCGCCGAGCAGGTGTACGCCGAAGCCGGCCTGGGCCCGAAGGACGTGCAGGTGGTCGAGCTGCATGACTGCTTCGCGCACAACGAGCTCCTGAGCTACGAGGCGCTGGGCCTGTGCGAACGCGGCGGCGCGCAGAAGTTCGTGGAAGACGGCGACAACACCTATGGCGGGCGCGTCGTCACCAATCCGTCGGGCGGCCTGCTCTCCAAGGGACATCCGCTCGGCGCCACCGGCCTGGCGCAGTGCACCGAACTCGTCCAGCAACTGCGCGGCCAGGCCGACAAGCGGCAGGTGGACGGCGCGCGCATCGCCCTGCAGCACAACCTCGGCCTAGGCGGCGCCTGCGTCGTGACGATGTACGAGAGGGTCGCCGCATGATCGACAGGAAGTTCATCGGCCACCAGCTCCAGCCCTCGGTGCTCACGGTGGACCGCACCCGCCTGCAGTTCTTCGCCAAGGCGATTGGCGAGAAGGATCCGATCTACACCGACCGGGCCGCGGCGCAGGCGGCCGGCTACGCCGACGTGCCGGCACCGCCCACCTTCCTGTTCGCTGCCGAACTGGACAGCGGTGCGAACGACCAGTTGCTCGTCGATCTCGACATCCCGCTGGCCAAGCTGCTGCACGGCGAGCAGTCGTTCCGCTACCTCCAGCCGGTGTGCGCCGGCGACACGGTGACGGTGCAGTCGACCGTCACCGACATCTACGACAAGAAGGGCGGCAAGCTGGAGTTCGCCGTGAAGGATTCGAAGGTCACCAACCAGCGCAGCGAACTTGTCGCCGAGCTGCGCACGGTGCTGGTCGTGCGCCATTGAGGAAATGCAATCCCATGAACACCTCCATCCGGGTCGGCGACCGCCTGCCCACTCTGCAGCTCCCCGCCGTCGATCGCACCACGCTGGCGCTCTTCGGCGGCGCATCCGGCGATCACAACCCGATCCACATCGACCTGGACTTTGCGCGGCGCGCCGGCATGCCCGACGTGTTCGCGCAGGGCATGCTGGGCATGGCCTGGCTGGGCCGCCTGGTCACCCGGTGGGTACCGCAGGCGCGCATCCGCCGGTACGACGCGCGCTTCGCCGGCATCACGCACCTGGGCAACGCCATCACCTGCAGCGGCGAGGTGGTGGAACTGATGGACGTCGACGGCGAGGCCTGTGCCCGCGTGGCGCTGACCTCGACCAACCAGTACGGCCAGAACAAGATCGTTGGCGAGGCCATCGTGGCCCTGGCCTGAACCCCGAAGAAAAACCGAGAGAAAGACGCGCAATGACCCAGAAACTCGAAGGCAAGGTCGCCCTCATCACGGGCTCGGGCCGCGGCATCGGCCGCGCCATCGCAATGAAACTGGCGGCCGACGGCGCGCGCCTGGTGATCAACGACCTCGACGCCGATCCGGCCCAGGAAACCGTGGAGGCCATCCAGGCCATGGGCGGCGAGGCAGTGGCCTGCGTGGGCAGCGTGACCGCACCCGATTTCTCCGAGCGGTTCATCGGCACGGCGGTAGAGAACTTCAAGGGGCTGGACATCATCGTCAACAACGCCGGCTACACCTGGGACAACGTGATCCAGAAGATGACCGACGAGCAGTGGTACGCCATCATGGACTGCCACCTCACCGCACCGTTTCGCATCCTGCGCGCGGCACAGCCGGTGATCCGCGCACTCTCGAAGTCCGAAACCGAAAATGGCGTGCGGACCGTCCGCAAGGTGGTGAACATCTCTTCCATGGCCGGGGTGTTCGGCAACGTGGGCCAGACCAACTACTCGGCGGCCAAGGCCGGCATCATGGGCCTCACGCAGGCGCTGGCCAAGGAGTGGGGGCGCATGAACGTCACCGTGAACTGCGTGGCGTTCGGCCTGATCAAGACGCGGCTCACGGGCAGCGCCGCCGAGGGCGCCACGACGAACATCGACGGCCGGGACATCAAGGTCGGCGTGAACCCGGGCCTGCTGTCGATGATGGAGCAGACCATCCCTCTGGGACGGGGCGGCACGCCCGAAGAAGCTGCAGGTTCGGTGTACCTGTTCTGCATTCCCGAATCGGACTACGTCAGCGGTCAGACGCTGATCTGTTCCGGTGGCCTGACGGGCATGTGAGCATGTTGCCCCGCCTGCACCAGCATGCCTGGATGGATGCCGACATCGAGAGCTTTCGCGAGCAGGTCCGCCGTTGCGTGGCCGACAGGCTCGCGCCGAACCTCGATGCCTGGCGCCGCCAGGGGTTCATCCCCCGCGAGTCCTGGCTCGGCCTGGGCGAACTGGGGTTCCTGTTGCCCGAGATGCCCGAGGCCTACGGCGGCCCGGGCGCCAGCATCGCGTACCAACTCGTGGTGCAGGACGAACTCGCGAAGCAGGAGGTGCCGGCCAACACCGGCGTGCACTCCATCGCCGCGCACTACATCCTGGACTACGGCACGGAGGAACAGAAGCAGCGCTGGCTGCCGAGACTCGTCAGCGGCGAGCTGCTGGCCGGCATCGCCATGACCGAACCGGGCGCCGGCTCCGACCTCAAGGCGATCCGCACGCGGGCCCGGCTGGAGGGCGACCACTACGTGGTCGACGGCGCCAAGACCTTCATCACCAACGGCTTCACCGCCAACCTGCTCGTGGTGGTGGTGCGCACGGGGGACGCGGGCGCCAAGGGCGTGTCGCTGCTCGTCGTGGAGACGGAAGACTTGCCGGGGTTCAGCGTCGGCCGCCGGCTGGAGAAGCTCGGACAGCATGCGTCCGACACGGCCGAGCTGTCGTTCGACGGCGTGCGCGTGCCCGCCTCGCACCTGCTCGGCGGCACCGAGGGCCAGGGCTTCGTGCAACTCATGAGCCAGCTCACCTACGAGCGCCTGCTGCTCGCGGTGTCGGCCGCGGCGGTGATCGAGCGCGCGGTC
>SEGN01000287.1 GCA_004211245.1 Variovorax sp. | reverse complement strand
GCGATGCCGACCACGCGGCAGCCGCGCGCCTTGGCCAGGGCGCCGAACGCGCTGCCCACGGCACCCGAGGCGGCCGTGATGACGACCGTCTCGCCTTCCTTCGGCGCGATGATCTTCACCAGGCCGTACCAGGCCGTCACGCCCGGCATGCCGACCGCGCCGAGGTAGTGCGACAGCGGCACGTGCGTGGTGTCGACCTTCTTGAGCGAGCCCGGCACCGAGGCGTCGACCACGCTGTATTCCTGCCAGCCGCCGAAACCCACCACCTTGTCGCCGACGGCGTACTTCGGGTGCTTGCTCTCGACGACTTCGCCGACGGTGCCGCCCTGGAACACGGCGCCGGTGGGCTGGTTGGCGGTGTAGCTCTTCGAATCGTTCATGCGGCCACGCATGTACGGGTCGAGGCTCATGTAGTGATGGCGCACCAGCACCTGGTTGTCCTGCAACGCAGGCGTCTCGGCCGTCACGAGTTTGAAGTTGGACAGCGTGGCTTCGCCTTCAGGGCGGTTGTCGAGGTGGATCTGCTTGTTGGTGGGCATGGGTCGGGTCTCGTTGGATTCAGTCGGTAGAAAGCGGTTGCATGGACTGCACTTCGCTGCCGCTCACGGGCAGGCGTTTGACGTACTTGAAGGTGCCGGTGCTGTGCGAACAGAGGCGCCCGGCAGCATCGTAGATTTTGGCCTCGGTGAAGGCCATGGTGGCCGTGCGGTGCAGCAGCCGGCCCCGCCCGGTCAGCGGACCGCGTGCGGGGTGCATGAAACTGGTCTTCATCTCGATGGTGACCACGCCCATCTCGGGCTGCACGCTGCGTGCCGCCGCGGCCATGGTGACGTCCATCAGCGTCATGCAGGCGCCCCCGTGCGTGACGAAGAAGCTGTTGAGGTGCTCGGGCGCAGCGGTGTAGTGCAGCTCCGATTCGCCGTTGTCGAAGCGCTCGAGCGTGAAGCCGAGGTGCTCGACAAACGGAATCGCAACGCCGAACGAAAGGCTCACGCCGCCCCCAGCACCACGCTCACGCCGCCATCGACCGCGAGCCACTGCCCCGTGATGTGCTTGCCGGCATCGCTGGCGTAGAGCAGCGTGACGCCCTTCAAATCTTCGTCGTCGCCCAGCCGCCTGAGCGGTGCGGCGTTGGCCATTTTTTCCTCGCCGATCGACTTGATCAGCGTGGCCGCCATCTTGGTCATGAAAAAGCCGGGGCAGATCGCATTGACGGTGATGTTGTACTTGCCCCATTCGGCCGCCAGCGTCTTCGTGAAGCCGATCACTGCGGTCTTCGAGGTGTTGTAGGCGAGCGTGCTCATTTCGGGCGGGTTGCCGTTGAGTCCGGCGATCGACGCGATGTTGATGATGCGGCCCGACTTCTTCGGGATCATGTAAGCGTTGGCGACCTGCTGCGCGAGGATGAAGTAGCCGCGCACGTTGAGGTTCATGACCTTGTCCCAGGCCTCGACCGGGTGCGATTCGGCCGGCGCGCCCCAGCTTGCCCCGGCGTTGTTGACCAGGATGTCGATCGCGCCCATGCGCTCCAGCGTTTCCGTCGCGAGACGGCGCGTGTCTTCTTCCTTCGAGCAGTCGGCGGCGATCCAGCGGGTGTCGATGCCGGCGGCCTGCAACTCCGCCGCGGCCTGCTCCAGGTCGTCGGCCTTGCGCGAGCTGAGCATGATCCTGGCGCCGGCTTCGCCGAGCGCGTGGGCCATCTGCAGGCCCAGGCCGCGCGAGCCGCCGGTGATGAGGGCGGTCTTGCCGGTGAGGTCGAACAATTGCTGGGTGGTGCGTGCGGCGGTCATGGTGTCTCCGTTGAATCAGGTCGTGTGGCAATTCATGCCCGGTTCGGGCATGGCGATGTGCGCGAGCGTGGCCGGGCGCCCCTCAGGGCAGGCGGGAACGGACGTAGATCAGCACGCTGCCGACGACCGTGGCGAGCGCGCCGGGCACCGCCATGAGCCAGCCTGTCATCGGGTCGGTGCGGCCCGTGGCGATGCCGAGGATCACGAGGAACAGGCCGCCGTAGATCAGGATCCAGATCCACTTCTCGAGGCGGGCATGGGGTTTGGGCGGTTGGTTCGATGGAAATTGGGGCATGTAGCTTCCGGCGTTCATCAGAATGCTTCTTCAGGCAGTTCGGTACAGGTCGGATCGCGGCTTTCCACCACATTGAGCCAGGCGCCGATCTTGGGGAGTTCGTAGCGGAAGAAATAGGCGGCGGCGCCGGTTCTTCCCGCGGTGGATGCAGCTGATTTTGGCGCATCGAGCGCCAGCGCCTTTTCGGCGACGTCCAGCCAGATCCAGGCCAGCACCGTGTGACCGAACGCCTGCATGTACGGCACCGCGTTGGCGAGCGCCGCCTGCGGGTCGCCGGTCGCCCAGGCCGCCTGTGTCGCGCTGCCCACACGCTCGAGCGCCTCGCCGAGCGCCCTGGCATGCGGGGCCAGTTCGGGCACCCGGGCGGCACGCGCGATGGTGTCGCCGATGCGGCCGGCCAGCAGCTTCATGCCTCGCCCTTCCTCCATCAGCACCTTGCGACCCAGCAGGTCGGCCGCCTGGATGCCGTGCGTTCCCTCGTGGATCATGTTGAGCCGGTTGTCGCGCCAGTACTGTTCGACCGGAAAGTCGCGCGTGTACCCATAGCCGCCGTGGATCTGTATCGCCAGCGAATTGGCTTCGAGACACCATTCGCTCGGCCAGCTCTTGGCGATCGGCGTGAGCACTTCGAGCAGCAGGCGCGCATCGTCGGCAGCCTGTGCGTTGCCGGTCTTCTGCTCGTCGACCAGCCGGGCGCAATAGAGCTCCAGCGCCAGAGCGCCTTCGCAGTACGCCTTTTGCGCGAGCAGCATGCGCCGCACGTCGGCGTGCTCGATGATGCGCACCTGCGGCCTCGCCGAATCCTTCACCACGCCGCCGTCGGCACCGGCCTTCTGCACCGCCCTGCCCTGCGGCCGGGTTCTGGCGTAGTCGAGCGAGGCGTAATAGCCGGCCATGCCGAGCATCGTCGCCGCCGTGCCGACGCCGATGCGTGCCTCGTTCATCATGTGGAACATGCAATGCAGGCCCTTGCCGGGCGAGCCGACGAGGTAGCCGATGGCGCCGGCCTTGCCGTCCACCGGGTACCTGCCCTCGCCGAAGTTCAGCAGCGTGTTGGTGGTGCCGCGCCAACCCAGCTTGTGGTTCAGGCCGGCCAGTGCCACGTCGTTGCGCTCGCCCGTGAGATCGCCTCGGGTGTCGACCATGCGCTTGGGCACGATGAACAGCGAGATGCCGCGCGTCCCCGGAACCAGCTTGCCGTTCTCGTCCGGGATCTTGGCCAGCACGATGTGCACGATGTTCTCGGTGAGCTCATGGTCACCGGACGAGATCCACATCTTGTTGCCCGTGAGGCGATAGCGCGGACCGAGCGGGTCGTCCTGAAAATCGGCGCCATCGGGCACGGCGCGCGTGGCCACGTCGCTCAGCGACGAGCCGGCCTGCGGCTCCGACAGGCACATCGTGCCGGCCCAGCGACCGGAAAATTCGTTCTTCGCGAACACCTCTTTCTGCATCTCGGTGCCGTGCACCATCAACAGATTGGCATTGCCGCTGGTCAGCATGTTCGAGCCGATGCTGACTGAAGCCATCGCAAAGAAGCTGTTGGCAGCGGCCTGCAGCGTGTAGGGCAACTGCATGCCGCCGATGTCGTAGTCCTGCGCGGCACTCATCATGCCGGAGTCGACAAAGGCCTTGTGCGCGTCGTGCGTGGCCTGCGGCAGGACGACCTTCTCGCCGTCGAAATGCGGCTCCTGCAGGTCGACGATGCGGTTGAACGGCGCGTACTTCTCACGCGCGATGCGCTCGCAGGTGTCGAGCACCGCGTCGAACGTCTCGCGCGAGTGATCGGCAAAGCGCTCGCGCTGATTCAGCGCCTGCGCGTCGAGCCAGTCATAGAGCAGAAAGTCGAGGGTGGGACGAAGGCTCATGGCAATCTCGTAACAGCGCCGGCGAGCGCCGGCCGATTTGCGTGAAACACCGCGGATCCGGCCACGCCGGGCCGCTGGTGTTGCCCCCGGAAGGGGGTTGGCGTAGC
>SEGN01000286.1 GCA_004211245.1 Variovorax sp. | reverse complement strand
CCGTGCGAGGTGGTGCCCGGGTGGGTGATGATGGTCTTGGTGTCGCCGAGGTTGGTGGCGATGCTCACCACGCGCGTGCTGTTGATCACGTGGAATGCGTTGGCGCGGGCTGTTTCGGGCGTATCCCCCACCACGTCGAACGACACGACCGCGCCGCCCAGACCCGACTGCTGCCGCATCGCCAGTTCGTGCTGCGGGTGCGAGGCCAGGCCGGGGTAGTGCACGCGCTTCACCAGCGGCTGAGTTTCGAGCCACTGCGCCATGGCCAGCGCATTGGCGCATTGGGCCTGCATCCGGATGCCCAGCGTTTCGAGCCCCTTGAGCACGACCCAGGCGTTGAACGGCGCCAGCGCCATGCCGGCGGTGCGCACCACCGGCCCGAACACGTCGACGATGAGCTTCGACGGCCCGCAGATCGCGCCCGCCATCACGCGGCCCTGGCCGTCGAGGTGCTTGGTGCCGGAGTGGATGACGAGGTCGGCGCCCCACTCCACCGGCCGCTGCAGGGCCGGCGTACAAAAGCAGTTGTCGACAGCCAGCAGCGCCCCGGCGCCGTGCGCCAACTCGGCCAGTGCCGCGATGTCGCAGACTTCGGTCAGCGGGTTGGTCGGCGTTTCGGCAAAGAGCAGTTTGGTATTGGGCCTGAGCGCCGCCTGCCACTCGCCCACCGCGGTCTGCGAGACGAAGGTGGTTTCGACGCCGAACTTGGCAAACTCCTTGCCGAACAGGTTGAGCGTTGAGCCGAACACCGAACGCGAGCAGATCACGTGGTCGCCGGCCTTCAGCAGGCCCATGCACATCATGAGGATCGCACCCATGCCGGTGGAGGCGCCGATAGCCGCCTCGGTGCCTTCCATTGCGGCCAGGCGCTGTTCGAAGCTCGTCACCGTCGGATTCGACGTGCGCGAGTAGGTGAAGCCCTCCTCGGTGCCGGCGAAACGGCGCATCGAGGTTTCGGCATCCGGCTGCACGAAGCCACTGGTGAGATAGAGCGCTTCGGAATGCTCGCCATGCTGGCTGCGTTCCAGCCCGGTGCGCACGGCCAGCGTGTCGCGGTGCAGGCCCGGGGGCAGGGATCGGTCGGTCACGAAGATAACTTTCGGTTCAGCTCATGTTGGGCAGGGCGAGGCGGGAGGCGTCCTCTTCGGTCTCCTCGATACGCGGGCGGTTGCCGTTCATGCGGTTGATCGCCTCGGTATCGATGTCGCCGGTGACGTAGACGCCGTCGAAGCACGAGGCTTCGAAGCCGGCGAACTTGGACGGCATGCCGCCGGCGGGCGCAGGCGCGGCCTTCATCACGGCCCGCTTCATGGCATCCACGTCCTGGTAGATCAGCGCGTCGCAGCCGATCAGCGCGCGGATTTCTTCGACGGTGCGATCGTGCGCGACCAGCTCGCCCTTGGTCGGCATGTCGATGCCGTAGACGTTCGGGTAGCGCACGGGCGGCGCGGCGCTGGCCAGGTAGACCTTGCGGGCACCCGCATCGCGCGCCATCTGCACGATCTCGCGGCTGGTGGTACCGCGCACGATCGAATCGTCGACCAGGAGCACGTTGCGCCCCTTGAACTCGCTCGCGATCGCGTTGAGCTTCTGGCGCACCGACTTCTTGCGTTCGCCCTGCCCCGGCATGATGAAGGTGCGGCCGACGTAGCGGTTCTTGACGAAGCCTTCGCGGTACGGAATGCCCAGCAGGTGCGCGAGCTGCGTCGCGCTCGGACGGCTCGATTCAGGGATCGGGATGATCACGTCGATATCGCTCGGCGGCACCGTCGACACCACGCGCTTGGCCAGCGTCTCGCCGAGGTTCAGGCGAGCCTGGTAAACCGAGATGCCGTCCAGCGTCGAATCGGGTCGCGCCAGGTAGACGAACTCGAAGATGCACGGGTTGAGCGTCGGCGCCTCGGCGCACTGATGCGAATGCACTTGGCCTTGCAGGTCGATGAAGATCGCTTCGCCGGGGGCGATGTCGCGCTCGAACTTGAAGCCGAGGCCTTCGAGTGCGACCGACTCGCTCGCCACCATCAGCGTGCCGTCGGCGCTGCGTCCCAGGCACAGCGGACGAATGCCGTAGGGGTCGCGGAACGCCAGCAGGCCGTGGCCCGAGATCATCGACACCACGGCATAGGAACCACGCAGCCGCTTGTGCATGCTCTTGACCGCGGCGAACACCTCTTCCGAATGCAGCGGCACGCCGCGCGTCGAACGCTCGAGCTCGTGCGCCAGCACATTGAGCAACACCTCGGAATCACTCTCGGTGTTGGTGTGGCGGTGGTCGGTGGAGAAGAGCTCGGCGCGCAGTGCATGGGCGTTCGTGAGATTGCCGTTGTGCACCAGAACGATGCCGAACGGCGCGTTCACGTAGAAGGGCTGCGCCTCCTCCTCGCTGTAGGCGTTGCCGGCGGTCGGGTAGCGCACCTGGCCCAGCCCCACATTGCCCGGAAGGGCGCGCATGTTGCGGGTGCGAAAGACGTCCTTCACCATGCCCTTGGCCTTGTGCATGAAGAACTTGCGCTCCAGCAGCGTGACGATGCCCGCCGCGTCCTGGCCGCGGTGCTGCAGGAGCAACAGCGCGTCGTAGAGCAGCTGGTTGACGGGTGCGTTGCTGACAACGCCGACGATTCCACACATGAAGCGATCCTCTCAGGGCAGGAAACCCGCCAACTTCTCCGGCAGCGCGGGCTTCACGCCCTGCAATGCCGCATCCAGAACACCGGCGCTGAGCGATTCGCGCCACCAGGCGGCCCCGCTCAGCGAAAAAAGATGCACCGCGACCGCCACGGTGAGCAACACGACCGCGCCGCGCGCGAAACCGAAAAGCGCGCCGAGCGTGCGATCCACGGGGCGCAGCCCGGCAGCGACCACCAGTCGGCGCACCAGCGCCGTCAGCAAGCCGGCGGCGAAGGCCACCGCCACGAAAACCAGCACGAACGCCAGCGCATAACGCCAGGTCGCATCGGGTGCGCCCACCGGCAACCACGCGGCCACCGGGTCGGCGAACCATTGCGCCACGAAGAAAGCCAGCACCCAACCCGCCAACGACATCAGTTCGAACACCAGACCGCGCACCATGCCGACCAGCACCGACAGCGCGAGCGCTGCGACCACGGCCCAGTCCAGCAACGCCACGCGAATCGCGCTTACAGCGTGAGCACGGACGCTGCCAGGGCCAGCCCCTTGACCTTGGCCGCCGCCTTGTCCGCATCGGCACGGCTCGCGAACGGTCCGACCCGCACACGCGTGCGTTCGCCGTCGGCCGTCTTCGCGACGTGCGTGTAAGTCTTCAAGCCGGCTTTCTCGAGCTTCTGGCGCACTTCGCGCGCCTTGTCGGCATCGGCGAACGCGCCGACCTGGACCACGAAGCGCCCGGCTTCGTCGGCCGCGGCAGGCTTGGCAGCCGCGCTGTCGGCGCTGCGGCCGTCCAGCAGGGCGCGCGCCCGGGCGCCGTCATCGGCCGCCGGCTTGGCCGGCTTCGGTTCAGGCTTGGCCTCGGCCCTCGCTTCGGGCTTCGGCTCGGGCTTGCGTTCGGGCTTCGTTTCAGGCTTGGCCTCGGCCCTGACTTCGGGCTTGGGCTCGGGCTTGCGCTCCGGCTTCGCCTCGGGCTTGTGCTCCGGGGCCGGCGTCGTGGAAGGCGCGTCGGCCATCGGCCTGGACGGTTCGATCTCGCTGCCGTCCGCCCGTTCGGTGATCATGCCGCCCGCAGAGGGTGCGGCCGCAACGCGCGCGCCGGTGTCGCCAGCGGCAGCCGGCGCGGCGGAAGTGGGAGACGGCGGCGTCGGGGTCGGCAGCGTGAGCGGCTTGACCTGGAAAATCGATCAAAAAGCGCCGGAAATCAGAACCCTTTCAGGCCTCTGGCAGCAGGTGTTTGGCTTGCAGGCGGGGCGTGCCGTGCTCGAGCACGCCGCCGACCGTGAAGAACGATCCAAAGACCACGATTCTATCAGCGGGGTCTGCCCGATCGATGGCCGCCTGAAGCGCTTCCATCGGCGTCGCGCACAGCTGGCCGGCCGCATCGCTGTGGGTGTTCTGCACCTGCCAGCGGGCCAGCAGATCGGCGGCCTTCGCAGCCCGCGGCGTGGGCAGGTCGGTGAAGTACCAGCGGTCGATCAGCGGCCCGATGCGCGCGAAGATCGGATCGACATCCTTGTCCGCCATCAGCCCGAACACCGCGTGCGTGGTCGGGAAGAAACCCATCGCGTCCAGGTTCTCGGCCAGCGCGGCCACCGCGTGCGCGTTGTGCGCCACGTCGAGCACCAGCGCCGGCTGCCCCGGCACGATCTGGAACCGGCCCGGCAGTTCGACCATCGCGAATCCGGTGCGGATCGCCTGCGCCGTGATCGGGAGTTTCTGGCGCAGCGCCTCGAGCGCAGCGAGCACGCCTGCCGCGTTGATCAACTGGTTGGCGCCGCGCAAGGCCGGATAGGCCAACCCGCTGTAGCGCCGGTTGCGGCCGCTCCAGCCCCACTGCTGCTTGTCGCCCGACACGTTGAAGTCGTGGCCGAAGCGCCAGAGATCGGCACCGATCGCGCGCGCATGGTCGATCACGCTCTGCGGCGGCATCGGGTCGCTCACGATGGCGGGACGGCCGGCGCGCAGGATGCCGGCCTTCTCGAAGCCGATGCTTTCGCGGTCCGGCCCGAGAAAGTCCATGTGGTCGAGGTCGATGCTGGTGACGATGGCGCAATCGGCGTCGATGATGTTCACCGCATCGAGTCGGCCGCCGAGCCCGACCTCGAGGATCGCGACCTCCACGCCGCTCGCGGCCATGCAGCGCAGCAGCGCCAGCGTGGTGAACTCGAAGTAGGTCAGCGGCGTGCTGCCGCGCGCCGACTCCACCGCCGCGAAGTGCGGGAGCAACGCCTCTGCATCGACCGAGGCACCCGACAGCCTCAGCCGCTCCTCGAAATGCACCAGGTGCGGCGAGCTGTAGACGCCGGTGCGGTAGCCCGCGTGGCGCAGGATCGATTCCAGCATGGCGCAGGTCGAACCCTTGCCGTTGGTGCCCGCGACCGTGATCACCGGGCAGTCGAAGGCCAGCCCGAGCCGGTCGGCGACCTCGCGCACCCGCTCCAGCCCGAGTTCGATGTTCTTGGAATGGAGTCGCTCGCAGTGCGCGAGCCAGTCGGCAAGGGTTTCCATGGAGGCCGGGATTGTCGCCGACCCGCTCGCGGGGCATCATTCATCCATGACAACAACCCTTTACGGCATCACGAACTGCAACACCGTCAAGAAGGCGCGCGCCTGGCTCGACCAGCAGGGTGCGCCTCACCAGTTCCACGATTTCCGCAAGAGCGGGCTGCCCGAGGCAGCACTCGACCGCTGGCTCCGCGCGCCCGGCTGGGAGGCGCTGGTCAACCGGCGCGGCACCACCTGGCGCCAGCTCGACGCGGCCACGCGGGACGCGGTGGTCGACCCTGCCACGGCGCGCGCCGTGCTGCTGGCCCATCCGACCCTGATCAAGCGGCCGGTGGTGGAATGGACGCCCGGCACCGATGCAACCGTCGGTTTCGACGCCGCGCAATGGGCCGAGCAGGTCCGCAAGGTGAAGCAGTGAACCTGCCGCGCCAGTTCGCATCCAACCGGCCCGACAAGCGGAACTTCCGCGCCTTCAGGAGTTTTCCATGAACAAGAACCGATCCAGTACCGTTCTCGGCCTCGCTCTCGCGGCCTTGCTGGGTGCCGCCGCCAGCATGGCGCAAGCCCAGGAGCAGCGATGGGGCCGCGTGATTTCCAGCACCCCGCTGCGCGAGAGCACCGGGCAGACCGCCTACAGCGTGACCTATGAATACGACGGCCGGCAGTACACCACCCGGATGGACAGCCCGCCCGGGCGCACCATCCCGCTGCAGGCAAGCCCGTACGGCGTGACGACGTCGCCGGTGCCCGAACAACCGCAGATCGTGGACAACAGCCCGAATGCCCCTGGCCCGGGCGGTGCGCCCTGGGCCAACGTGACACCGGAACCGGGCGTGGTGGTGGGGGCGGGAACGCCGCCGCCTGTCGTCTACGGCGCTCCGGGCTATGCGCCTGCGCCGGTGTATGTGCAGCCTTCCTATGGCTATGCCGCACCCTACTACGTCGGGCCACCGATCGGGTTGTCGATCGGCCTCGGCTATTCGCGCGGCTGGGGCGGCTACCACCGGCATCACGGTTGGCGCTGAGCGCGTGGCCACGAAACCTGCTGCTTAGAATCCCGGCATGACCGATACCCTGAACAGCGTGGCCGTGGCCACCAAGGCCAATGTGTATTTCGACGGCAAGTGCGTGAGCCACAGCCTCACGCTCGCCGATGGCACCCGCAAGTCGGTGGGCGTGATCCTGCCGTCGACCCTCACGTTCAACACCGGCGCACCGGAGGTCATGGAAGGCACCGGCGGCGCCTGCGAGTACCTGCTGAGCGGCACGAGCGAATGGAAGAAGGCCGGGCCTGGCGAGAAGTTCAGCGTGCCAGGCGATTCGAGCTTCCAGATTCGCGTGACAGGCGAGCCCTACAGCTACATCTGCCACTTCGGCTGATTTTCGAGGCGGCGCAGGTCAGTCGCCGCCACCGCCACCGCAGCCGGATCCACCGTCGCCGTCGCCACCGCTGCTGTCGGACGACGATTCGCTGCCGCCGAAACCATCCGCATCGCCCGAGCCCGAGTCGGCGTCGCTGAAGCTGCTGCCGCAATAGGCATCGGAGCCGCTCGCACGATCGATGGCGCCGCAGTCCGGGGTGTACTTGAAGCCGCCCGCGACCTCGAACTTGGCGTCGAGCGCGAACAGCAGCGGCAGTCGCAGCGGCTTGCGCGGATCGATGCTCTCCTCCTTGCAGGCCCAGTACCAGGTGCGACGCAGGCCATCGTTGCGGCGGGCGTCGCGCCCCAACACCTCGGCCGGCGTGTGATGAAGCAAGCCGCCAAAGGCCGCAGCGCACCAGCCTTGGTAGTTCTGCGTGTGGAGGATGTGCTCGTGCCACGCCGCGTCCACCAGCTTCGATGGCATGGCGACGAACTTGCGCCCCGAGCGCAGGTGCGCCATGAAGAATTGCCGCAGCCCGCGCAGCACCAGATCGGTGCACAACAGCAGCGCGACGATGCCCGGCAGCCAGAGCGCGCGGCGCGACCAGGTCAGCAGCGCGATGCGCCGCCGGAAGTTGAGTTCGGGCAGCACGTGCACGGGATCAGCGTCCGCCCAAGGGCTTGTCGTTGACGAGGATGGCGCCGCGCTCCATGCGCAGCTTGCCGGTCACATGATCGCCTTCGCGCACCACGAAGCCCCGGCCGACGGCGAGGTCCAGCATCGCGTTGGCCTGCGCCACGCGCTGCGCGGCACCTGACGCGTCGCCGCCGTGCGTGCCGAAATGTTCGATCCACGCAACGGGCAACTTCGCATCCGCGCGCAGCACCAGCTTTTGCTGCAACTGGCGCTGCAGGGCGCCGCGCGCTTCGATGTCGCTGGCCGTCAGGCCGGGGGCGCTCACCGCGTGCACCCGCGGCGCCGCAGGTCGACAGGTCGGCCATCGAGGCGTCCAGCACCTTCTGCAGGGTGGGCCCGTGCAGGCGCTTGATCGACTCCTGGAACTCGATGTTGTCGAGCTGGATCGGCTTGGCATCGGCACCGAACTGCAAGGTGGCGTCGGCCGCGATCGTGGCCTTGACATTCAACAAGTCCTTGTCGGCGCCCAGCTCGGTCAGGTACCTGATCCTGCCGATCTGCGCGGAGATCGCCTTGCCGTCGGCATCGCCGAGCAGTTCGATGCGTTCGACTTCCATGCTGCTGGTGCCGGGACGCAACCAGACGCTGCCCGCGCCCTGGTTCGCGCCCTGAAACCGCAGATTGACCAGCTTGAAATTCACCGCCCTGGCATCGGGCCGGTCGGTGCCGCGGAACGCGATCTCGGGCACGTGGCCGTCGAACGACGAGGCGCTGCCATCGAGCTTGCCGCTGCCGGTGGCACGCACCTCGGGCCAGCTCAGCTGGCCGGCGGGGAAAGCAACCTCGCCCGCCGGCAGGCGCAGCGCCGTCTTGTAGTCGCCGCCATAGCCCACCGTGGTGCGGATGTCCTCGGGCGCCATGCCGGCGACGTACTTGCGAAGTGCTTCGGGGGCGTCCTCGGGCAGCGTGATCTGCGAGTCGATCACCGCTGCGCCGAAACCCTGGAAACCCGGCAGCGGGCCATGCCGCACCTGGTCGCGGAAACCGATCACGAGCGGCTTGCCGCCCTTGTCGCCAGCTGCAGCGTCGGGCACGCAGCCCACCTGCACCTTGCCGCTGTACGTGGACGAGAGCAGGCGCCTGTCGGTCTGCCGGTCGACCACGCGCAGGAACGGGAACTGCTTCTCCAGCTTCGCCAACCGCGCTTCGTAGGCCCCGGCGATGCGGTGCCCCGTGTACGCGGTCGCGCCGAGCCAGGCACCGCCGATCACCACAACCACGGCGGCCGCCACTGCTGACTTCTTCATCTATCGCACTCCCCTTGTTGTTGAATCCTGCCGCTCACACCACCACCGGCTCCGGCTCGAGCCGGATGCCGAAGCGCTCGTACACGCTGGTCTGGATGGCCTTGGCCAGCGTCATCACCTCGCCGCCGGTGACCGGGTTGGCCTGCCCGCCGCGGTTGACCAGCACCAGCGCCTGGCGCTCGTAGACGCCCGCGTTGCCGACCGACTTGCCCTTCCAGCCGCAGGCGTCGATGAGCCAGCCGGCCGCGAGCTTGATGCTGCCGTCGGCCATCGGGTAGTGCACGATCTTCGGATCGCGCGCGATGATGTCGGCGCATTGTTCGGGCGTGACGGTCGGGTTCTTGAAAAAGCTGCCGGCGTTGCCGAGCACGCGCCAGTCGGGCAGCTTGGCGCGGCGAATCGCGCAGACCCAGTCGAACACCTCGCGCGGGCTGGGCGTGAAGTTGCCGGTCTCGGCCATCTTGCGTTCGAGGTCGACATAGCCCATCACGGCCTTCCACGGCTTGGGCAAACGAAAGCGCACACGCGTGATCAGCGCGCGGCCGGCCAGGCCGAAGCCGTTGCTGCCACGGAGTCGCGGTAGCCGAAGGCGCACTGCGCCGCATCGAGCGTGAAGGCGCGGCCCGTGTCGAGGGCGATCGCATCGAGCGACTCGAACCGGTCCTGCAGCTCGATGCCGTAGGCGCCGATGTTCTGCACCGGCGAGCCGCCCACCGTGCCGGGAATCAACGCCAGGTTCTCAAGCCCCGGAAAGCCGTTGTCGACCGTCCATTCGACCGTTTCGTGCCAGTTCTCGCCGGCCCCGACCTCGACGATCCAGGCGCGCGGCGTCTCCTCGACGAGCCGGCGCCCCTTGATCTCGACCTTGAGCACCAGCGGCTTGACATCGCCGGTCAGCACGATGTTGCTGCCGCCGCCGAGCACGAACCGGGGGCTGTCGCGCCACTGGGCGTCGGCATGCAGGGCCAGCACGTCGTCCCCGGACGCGATGCGCACCAGATGCTGCGCGCGCGCGACGATGCCGAAGCTGTTGTAGGGCTGCAGCGGGACGTTGTGCTCGACGATCATGGGAGAATTGTCGCATTCACGTCGTACGCTCCAGGAGCCTTCATGCCGTCATTCGACACCGTCTGCGAACCCAATCTTCCCGAAGTCAAGAACGCCGTGGAAAACACCGCCAAGGAGATCGGCACGCGCTTCGATTTCAAGGGCACCGCGGCGGCGATCGAGCTCAAGGACAAGGACATCACGCTGATCGGCGATGCCGACTTCCAGATCGTCCAGGTCGAAGACATCCTGCGCAACAAGCTCACCAAGCGCAGCGTGGACGTGCGCTACCTGGACCGCGGCGACGTACAGAAGATCGGCGGCGACAAGGTCAAGCTGGTGATCAAGGTCAAGAGCGGCATCGAGAGCGAACAGGCCAAGAAGATCACGCGCGTGGTCAAGGACAGCAAGCTCAAGGTGCAGGCCGCGATCCAGGGCGATGCGGTGCGCGTGAC